>WALA01000065.1 GCA_015523085.1 Candidatus Aenigmatarchaeota archaeon | reverse complement strand
GTACAAAACAGGATGTGGTGGTGATGAATTTTGGCATGGGACAAAATACGTTAAAATTCTTATTTTGGCTAATCATGCTCAGGATACATCTTATAAAATGAAAATTGATGATATAAATTTCACCACAACGGATGAAACTTACAGCGGTTGCAACAAAACATACTATTGCATAGGTGAGTCATGCACACCAACAACAGAGTACTCGGGAACAATCCAAATAAGCTCAGAAGGAGTTTCGTATTTGAGGTACTACAGCACGGACAACGTCGGCAACGATGAATCTATTCAGGAGCAAATAATCAAAATAGACAAAACAGCTCCGACAACGTCGATCTCCCCGGACGGGAGCTCCTGGACAGACCAAGATATTCCATTCTCCTTGTCGTGTTCGGACAGCGGGAGTGGATGCGCAGATACCTATTATAAAATTATAAACGACGGTCAAGTATGTGGCACAGACGGATACTTTACAGGTACATCTGGAACAGTATCGTGTCCAGATGGAAGCAAATGTACCAAGAGAGTTTGCTATTACAGTATCGACAATATTGGAAATACTGAATCCGTAAAACAGTCAAACATATTTTACATAGACAAAAGAGTTCTGTTCTCGATGAACGTTACATACCACATCAATACGACGTCGGATCCGGGAAATACATCGGACGTCGTTCACACAACTTATCCAATCGGCTCGAGTGATGGAGACATCTCGTTTTTCATAATACCTACATTTGACAACTTCTCGTCCATTTTATTCATACCTGGTGAAAATTACACATTATCTTTCAAATATCTCGTTGGAAAGAAATTCATAATTGGGCTCACCAATTACTCTTGGACGGGCATAGAGAAGAAAGCGTATGAAGTGAGTGGAAACAAATACCTGATCCAACCCTTCGCCTACCCAATATTCTCCTCATCAAACATATACGTCATGCTCACACGCCCGGACGTTGACATAGTGGCGCCAAGAAACTGCGGAACAGGCGAACGCACAATATTCATGAGAAACCTCGGCAAAGTGAATGGACGCTACAGAATTCAGATAACGTGCTATTGAGCTTTTAAACATTTCTTGCAAATATTAAACTGGAGACTAGGCCGGGCCGTTGGGCGTGACCTGTAACCGCAAACCGTCCTTATGGCGGGGCCGAAGCCCGAGGAAGGTGCGCGTAGTCCAGTCGATCCAATTCGTAGCGATGATGCTCAGCCCGGTGGGACCGTTTTCGCAGTGAAACTGGTCAGGTCCGGAAGGAAGCAGCCATAAGCTGTGATTTCGGTGCTCATCGGAAACTGAGAGGAGTGAAGAATTGGGCTAATCGGCTGGATGAAGCGTATCGACCAAGGGCGCGTCTCCATTTAAAAAATATAATTAAAAGAAGAAAAAGAAATTTACTTTCTTTTCTTTTTGCGTTTCTTCTTTTTCTTGGCAGCAGCTTCCTTTGCCATCTGTTTTTCTTTCATTTCCCACTTTATGTCCTCGTATTCAATCCACGCCACCAAGAGGCCGAACATCACAAGAAACGCGCCGAATGTCCCGACAAACACGATGCCGAGTGTCTGTGCCGGCGTCAATCCAGCTGGGCGCCAGCCGAATATGCTGCCAACAACGTACCAATATACGCCGAGAATGGCAACCAAAAGTCCAATAAGCATTTTCACTACTGAGTTCATCTCATCACCTTAATAAATTTACTACTCAAATATTTTAAATACTTTACTGTTAAAATGTTAAAAGTCAAAAAAGGTGATACTATGAAAAGCTTTTATCAATTCATCTCGAGCTTGTGGAAACGCCCGAAGGAACAGCCGTCTTATCGTGATAGGCTCATTCAATGGAGGCGCGAAGAAACCGTGGTGCGCGTGGAGCACCCGACTAATGTTGACAGAGCTCGCCGACTCGGCTACAAGGCAAAGCAGGGATACGTCATTGCACGCGTTAAGGTCAGAAAGGGCGGACGCCAGAAGCCACGCGTGAGAAAGACGAGAAAGCCGAAAAGAATGGGTGCCAACAAGTTCACGCCAAAGAAGGGCTGGCAGCTCATAGCCGAAGAGCGCGCTCAGAAGAAGTTTCCAAACCTCGAAGTTCTCAACAGCTACTACGTTGGTGAGGACGGACAGAACAAGTGGTACGAGGTCATTCTTGTTGACCCGAACCATCCAAGGGTGAAATCAGACAAGAAAATTTCGTGGATAGCGAAGGACAAGAAACGAGCTCTGCGAGGAAGGACATCTGCCGGAAAGAAGGCGCGTGGCCTTTGATCACTCTATGACTATTGGGCCGGAGTCGCGAACCTTTTTCGTGGCGACTTCCATTTCTTTTTTCTTCAAAATTTCGTGATAATTTTCTTCTTTATGAGTATCCACACGAGTCTGAACAGGTTCTGTATCAATCTTTCTTCTTATTGACTCAATTTCTGAGAAGAGCATTTTGAGGCGGGCGTTTATCGTTTCAAGGTCCTTCTTGCTCACGAGCTCCGGGAACTTCGAGTCGACGACTTTCGCGAACTTGTCGAGATTCTCCATTACGTACTTTTCGACGAGGCCTCGGACGCG
Organism: Candidatus Aenigmatarchaeota archaeon; assembly: GCA_015523085.1. Taxonomy (GTDB): domain Archaea; phylum Aenigmatarchaeota; class Aenigmatarchaeia; order GW2011-AR5; family WALA01; genus WALA01. The sequence continues at coordinate 12,185 of WALA01000065.1, read as the reverse complement.
TGCTTCATCGACTTTTGACTTTTCAATGTCGTTCATCTTTTTGCTCAACTTGTCGATGACTGCGAGCTTTCCTTTGTACTTCTCGATCTCGGATACGTTCTTCGACAGGAGCTCTATGCTTTTCTTTATGCTTTCTATGGATTCGTTTAAGTTCGCGTCGTTTATGGATTTTTTCAATTTCTCGAGCTCGTCCCTGATTTCGCTTACCGAGCTCCCATACGATGACACATCTTCAATCTTTTTGTTCATCTCGTCAATTTGCTTCTTGACTTCGGCGAGATCGTTTTCGGAGATTCCGTTCGATGTCTTTCTCAGCTCTTCGATATTCTTTCTCATTTCATTGATAAAATCGTCGTGGTTTGTGACTTTTGAGCTCAGCTCGTTCAGCGAGCGCTCGTCTTCACTGAGCCGGTTAAGTGCGCTGTCAATGGATTTCTTGAGCTCACCGAGCTCGGCAACGTTCGATTCGTCTGATGCGCTTTCCAACTTCTTTTCGAGCTCTGCGACGCGCTCCTTCAAATCGTTCAATTCATCCGTGCCCACTCCGATGGGTTCACTCTCGAACTTCTTTTCAAGCTCTGATAGCTTTTTCTTGATCTCTTCAATATCATACGGCGGCTGCGCACCTTTTCCGTTCTCTATCGCCATTCGGAGGGCGTCGAATTTCTCGTCGTATACGTTTCTTATTTCCTTGAGCTTCTCTTCAACGTCTTGAAGAATTCGCGACCTCAAGTCCTCGGTTGGGATTGAATCGCGGAGCTTTGAGAGAATCTCGTCGTACTTCTTGAACCTCTCTTCTATTTTGCTTATCGGCGTATTGTCCGCACTTGGCAAATCGTTTAGCATGCGAGAGAGTATGTCTTCGACCGTCGAAAGTCGGCGTTCTATGTCCTTTGAGAACAACGGGGTGGTCTGCCCCGTCACTATGTTGCTGAGCTCAATCATCTCGGCCTGGAGGAGCATCTGCAAGTCCTCGAGCTCATTCATGCGCTCGTTTATCTGCTCCATGCTGAACTCTTTTCTGAGCTCATCAATTTCCTTTTTCACCTTTGAGAAGCGCTCGTCGATATCCGTGCGTATATCGACGAATTCCTTTTGAATATCATCGTCCATGAATTTATTTGTGCGAGCTAATTTAAATTGTTTTGCGAAGCGCCGTGATAAATATTTAAACGTTGGAGGCAATATGTCTATAAACAAACATATTGGGGAATTTGTTATCGATTGAATTTATCTCTGATTCAAAAACCGAAAATGGTTGCGAATCAACAAGCCAAGATGTGATATGAGATTGCTGGTTTGCTGATTTGGAAACCCGCTGTTGGATTTAAGGAGGTTTCGACTATGAAGGAAATTCGTTTTCACGGTCGCGGAGGCCAAGGTTCTGTGACGGCAGTTGAGATACTCGCAGTTGCCGCTTTCAAAGACGGCAAATACAGCCAAGCGTTTCCAAAGTTCGGCCCGGAGCGACGGGGAGCTCCGGTTGAAGCGTACTGCCGTATAGACGACAAGTTCATAAACCTCCGAACGCAGATATACGAGCCGGACATACTCGTAGTTCTCAACGAATCGTTGCTCGAAATCGGCATAACGAAAGGCCTTAAAAAGGGCGGGACAATTATAATAAATTCATCAAAGCCCCCAGAAGAGCTCACAAAGCAGTATGGGCTCGACGGCTTCGATGTCCACAGCGTTGATGTGACATCAAAGGCGGTTGAAATACTCGGAGCAAACATAGTTAATACGGGAATTCTCGGAGCGTTCGCAAAAGTCACCGGCCTTGTCTCGCTCGACAGCATAATCGCTGCCACGGACGAGAAGTTTTCCGGCGACTTGAAGGAAAAGAACGTGAATCTCGTGAAAACCGTTTATGAGATGGCGAAGTGATGATATGGAAGACGATCTGAAAAAAGAAGTTGAAAAGAAAGTCCCTAATGCGGGCGGGTTCATGATACCCGGAACGAGCCTTTTGAACAAGACGGGCTCGTGGCGCACGTTCAAACCAATCGTGACGGACAAATGCACAGGTTGCGGTATTTGCGCGACGTACTGCCCCGAAAACGCGATAGAGATAAAGGAGGTTGATGGAAAGAGGCGCGCGGTCATAGATTATGATTACTGTAAGGGATGCCTTATTTGCATGAACGTATGTCCGTTTAAAGCAATAAAGAAAGTGATAGAATGAAAAAGGTAGTTGAAATTTCGCATGCAATTGCTGAAGTCGTTTCAAAAGTCGGACCGAAAGTCATAGCGGCGTATCCGATAACGCCTCAGACGCACATCGTGGAACGCTTGTCGGAGCTCGTTGCAAACGGCGAACTCGATGCGGAGTACTTGAACGTTGAGTCGGAGCACTCTGCCATGAGCGCGACAATGGGAGCTCAGGCGTGCGGTGTCCGCGCCTACACGGCTACAGCTTCCCAGGGACTCGCATTTATGCACGAAGTCCTTTCCGTCGTCGCGGGTGAGCGCTTGCCGGTTGTCATACACGTTGCCAACAGAACGTTGAGCGCGCCGCTCACGATTTGGAACGACTGGTCAGACTCGTTCCCCGAAAGAGACAATGGGTGGTTGCAATTTTACGCTGAAAACGGTCAGGATGCTGTGGACACGACGATAATGGCGTACAGGATAGCGGAAAACCACAACGTCCTCCTTCCAGTTATGATAAACATTGACGGGTTCATACTTTCGCACGTTTACGAGCCCATAGACATGCCCGACATGAAAGACGTCAAGGACTTTGTTGGTGAGTACGACCCAATCGTGAAGCTCGATGTCAACGATGTTCACACGATAGGTGAATACGCAACGCCAGACAACTTCCAGGAGTTCAAAGAAGAACAGTGGAACGCGATGATGGCGGCGAAGGACGTCATCAAGTCGGCCACAGCCGAGTTCAAGGAGAAGTTTGGGCGTGACCACGGCGACGGGCTCGTCGAGACGTACAACCTTGACGGGGCAAAGCACGCCATAATCACAATGGGCTCGATAGTCGGGACGTTCAAGCATTTCATCGATCAAGGAGTTGACGACGTCGGCATAATCAAGATACGCTCATTCAGGCCGTTTCCGCGCGAGGAGCTCATTGAACTCACAGAAGGGCTTGAGTCCGTTGGAGTTTTTGAAAAGGTCATATCGCTCGGTCTCGGCGGTCCTTTGGCGCACGAAGTCAGATCCGTTGTGAAAACGCCCGTGATGAGTTTTGTTGGCGGTCTCAGCGGACGTGACGTGACACTAAATGACGTGTCTCACATGTTTGATAAAATACGCGAGAAGAAATCCGGATTTGAGTGGATAGGGTCAAAATTGAAGTGATGCATATGAATGAAAGATATGAAAAACTGCTTTTCAAACCAGGGCACACCGCATGTGCTGGATGCCCAATACCAATCATAGTGCGCACCGTGCTGAACACGCTCGGCAAGAACACGATAGTCGCTTTTGGGACTTCGTGTTTGGAAATAATATCGTCCCAGTATCCGTACAATGCCTGGGGAGTTCCTGCGATGCACTCCGCGTTTGAGAACACGGCTGCAATTGCGTCCGGCATAGAGGCGGCACAAAAGAAGCTTGGAAACAAGGTAAACGTTGTCGCTTTCGCCGGCGATGGTGGGACGTTTGACATAGGGCTTCAAGCGCTCTCCGGTATGGTCGATAGGGGGCACAACGTTCTTTACGTCGTTTACGACAACGAGTCGTACGCAAACACGGGCATACAAAGGAGCAGCGCAACGCCGTTTGGTGCGTGGACGACGACATCACCTGTTGGCAAGAAGATCCGGGGGAACAAGACGTTCAAGAAACCGTTGGCTCTTATGATGGCTGCCCAAGGAGCTAAGTACGTCGCGACAGCTTCAATATCCCATCTTCCCGACTTCAAAAGGAAGGTGCAGCGCGCGGCTGAAATAGAAGGGCCGAAATTCATACACGTTTTGAATCCGTGCCCCACGGGGTGGAAGTTCGACTCGTCGCTCACTGTCGACGTTGCGAAGCTTTCCGTCGAGACGGGCCTTTGGGTTCTATTTGAAATTGACCACGGAAAATTCAGGATAACATACAAACCAAAGGAGTTCAAGCCCGTGCGCGATTACCTGATGCTTCAGAGGCGGTTCAAGCATCTCACGGACGAGGAGATAAACAAGATTCAGGAGCGTGTCAAGGAGGATTGGAGCATGTACGAGGGACTCGAGGGGGTTAAAATATAGCTCCATAAATCTTTTTATTCTTTTTTGGTGATAAATTTAACATGAAAATAGTTTATTTTGACATCGACCAAACGCTGCTTCGCGCGAACGAAAAGGCCTATGAAGAAATTAGAAAGAACGCTCTTGTAAAGCTCAGACGCCCTTACGGGAGTTTAAAAGAGGGCGTGAAATTTGTCAAGGCGATTTCTGAAAAATACAGAATCGATATGAACGAAGTTCAGGAAGCTTACAACAATGCCGCGAAGGAATTCTTCGAGAAAAATGAAATAAAAAATTTTATCGACGTTTACGCTGGCGTCTCTGAAATGCTTTCCGAGCTCTACAAGTCGGATGAAATAAAGCTCGGTATAATATCAAACGGTGACTCGGGCGTTCAAAGAAAGAAGATAGAATCGCTTGAAAAATTTTTCGACGAAAATCTCGTGATAATCTCCGGCGATGTTGGTACCAGGAAGCCGGAAGAGAAGATATACGAAATTGCAAAAGAACGTGCGGGTGCTGGCAATATCTTTTTTGTCGATGACGATGCGAAAAATGTGGAAGGCGCAAAAGACGCCGGATTTGTCGGAATACTTTCAAAATGGTCCGAAGATGCGGACGGTGGACATTCAGACGAATACAAAATAGAACAAAAGAATGGCATATACATTGCACGAAAGCCAAGCGATGTCGTAAAGATAATTAATGACATTTAAAAGAATTAAAACATTTCTGAAATAATTTTAACCATGAGAGGAAAATTTATTGTATTTGAAGGCCTTGATGCTTCTGGAAAGGAGACTCAGGCAAAGAAGACAGTTGAGTATTTAAAATCGAAGGGAATTGACGCCATTTACACTGACGAGCCAACGTCGTCGAATCCCATAGGGCTCTTCATAAAGGACTGGCTTGCGAAGAAATTTGACATAAATTCCGTGAAATCTGTTGCTCTCCTTTATGCCGCGGACAGATATGAACACTTGAAAACCGTCATACTTCCGGCGCTTGAGCGCGGAACGTGGGTAGTGTGCGACAGGTATTTCTACTCAACGCTGGCTTACGAGACCGCGATTTTCGATGATAGCATATTCGATTGGATTGAAGACGTGCACAAATTCGTCCTCAAGCCAAATGCAATTTTTTACATTGACATAACGCCCGAGGAGTCCTTGAGGCGGAAGCCCGTTGGCGACCGTCTCGAGAGAATGGAAGTGCAGCAAAAGGTTTACGACGTTTACAAGAAAAGGATAATTGAAAAGTACGGAATGAACGTGATAAACGGCGAACGCCCGATAGACGAAGTGTTCGATGATGTGCGTAAAACTTTGGATCATCTGATTATGTCCCCCTCACCGTAGGGGATTTTCTCTGAAAGATTTTGCGGAATCTGATAACCGTTGAATTCCTTTCTCACCACGCTTACGAGTTCCTTGGCCTTTGTCGTGCCGGGCCCGAAGGCAACGTATTTCTTATCGGACACTTTCGTTGCTTCAAACGGTAGGACGTTTATGACGCCTTTTATCGGAATGAAGCACAACTTGAGCTCAACATTTCTCAAATAGTTTCTCTTTCCCTGGATTTGGAAAGAACCTTTCGGGAGTCCGGGAACTTTCTTGACTTGATTTGGATGTACCCAATAAACGTCTATCGTCCCGAGCCGTCGCTTCCACGCCCGTGAGTAGCACGCTGCAAATTGGGCTGCTTCCTTTATGGCCTGTGCGCTTGGCAGCTTCTTGCCAGACTTTATCACGGTGAACGGAGCTCCGACTATGTCAGCGTGGAAGACTATGTCCCACTTGTCCAGGTGCTTTTTGATGAGGAGCTCATTTGTTTCCGCATCTTTTCCGGCGATGACCTTGAAGCCGTCGGATGTCGTGAACGTTCTGAACATTCCGCCATCGTTTTCTGGGGTGCTGACGGATTCGCTAGATTTTTTCTTCTCCGATTGAAGCGATTTTATCTTTTCTATTTTGTTCTTGACTTCCTTTGCGCGCTCGTAGTAGTTTGAAACGTTCTTCATGAGGGACTTTGATGGATCTATCGTTATGTTCCTCCCGTTGACGTTGATTTTGAGTTTCTTCATTCCTTTGACCCGACCGCCGAGGGATTTTATGAAAAATTCTATGTAGTCAATGTTTTCCTGTATGAAAACGGCGGTGTCGAGAAGTTCGCGTTCCAGTTCCTCGTACTTTTGTAGCTTCTCATCGCGTATCCTGTCGACAGAGCTCACCTTCTCCTCGACGTCGTCGGCGAAGAATTCGTTTAGCGCATCGGAGAATGTCTTGACGTACTTCTTTTCGTAGCCGTCGTATATGGAGAGCTCAACCGGGGAGAAATCAATGAGCTTTCCGTTATCATAAATCAAATTGGGTTTCAACGGGCGGTTCAAAAACGCCATGATCTCGTTGTATATCTTTTCGACATCGACGTCTTTGCACTTCGAACTCTTGTCAATTCCTGCGCTCTTGCATATCTCCTCCCCGTAAATTCCGAATCCGTGCATACCGAGGAACGACGCCACGCTTTTTTCGCTCTTTGAAAACTCCTCCAAAAACGCGCTTTTGTCGAGTATGTTCGTTCCGGGTGGATATTGGTACGTTTCCGACGGTTTTATCGTTCGTCCTTTCCATTTCTGAATTTCTTCGGGAAGCACTATTGTCCTGTTTTCATCAAGAATTATGAAATTGCCATTTCGGAACATCTCACACACAAGGGTCCCGTGGTCCACGAATTCAACGATGCGGTCGAACCCGTGCTGTACAACGTCAACGCGTCCGTAAATGTGCTTTCTCATTGTCATCGCGAATGTGTCCGCGCTGTCCGACGAGAATTCGTTCACGATGGACAAAAACTTTTTCGTTATGCGGAGTATGATCTTCTTTTCTTTGTACAAGCGCATTACAACTTCGCCTTTCTTGTGGTAGAGCTTCTCGATTTTCGCCCCGCTCAAATTATTTTCCTTCAGAAAGAAGAAAATGTCCGCGCTATTCATCTGTTTCCTCGTCATTGTCGCTCACCACACTTTTTGCTATTTCCTTCACACGCCCTGCATCAACGCCGAAATACTCCTCAAAGAGCTTTGTCGTGGAAAAGACCTTTGTTCTCGAGACCTTTTTCGATGATATGAGACCGCGGCGCTCCAGCTCCTTTATGTAGCTGTACGTTCTGTTTCCTATGACCTTGACTATGTCCGACTGCTTTATCGGCTGATAATACGCTATTATTGAAAGGACTTTTAGGAGTCCGCGCGAGAGGTCTGAGTGCGGCGTTAGTCGGCGGACTTTCGTCACGAACTCGGGCTTGACTGCCATTTTGTACCCACCGAGCTCGGAAATCATGATGCCGTGCTCGTCTGAAGAGTACTTTTTCTTGAGCTCCTCAATGAGCTCCTCAACCACTTCCTTTTTCGAGCCCGTTATTTTCGATATCTCCTCTACACTGAGCGGCTTCGATGTGATAAACAACGTGGCCTCCAAAAGTGCAATCTTGTAACTCTTCGACGTCATGAAAGAATTACGCTCACAAGTTTTATATTTCTTTTACGGATATGTATATCTCGCCGAACATTTCGGGCTGGTCGCAGTCAACCTTGCCTGCAAACGACAGATGAAGAAGCGGTAGGAATTTGTCCACTATTTCCTTCCTTGTCCACGGGTTGACGAGCGACGAGAACTTTATTCTCTGCCCGCCGAGGTCGACAATCTTCTTGTAAATCTTCTCCATTTTCATTTCAATTGTCTCGGCGGGCGTGCCTATGAGGTTCTTCACCTTTCTTTTCATGAGTACCTTCTTTTCGTACTTACGCTCCTTGAATGTTATCGTCTTCTTCAATGAGCTCACGAGGTCGTGAAGTGTGAGCGTTCTCGTTGGCTTCCTTGCCATTGGCGGTTCGAGGAGTTTTATGTTGGATATATCTATCTTCGGCGCCTCCTCAACGCGCTTCCTTTCCTTCTTCTCCTCTTTCTCGAGAAGGAGCTCCATTTTCATCCTGAGAAGGATGGCAGCTATGAGTATGAACCTCCCGGGAATTCGGAAGTCGAAGTCCTTGAGGCGCTGTAGGTAACTCATGAATGCGTTTGTCAGCTTTATTAAGTCTATGTTAAGCGGATCCATATTTTCGGAGAAAACTATGTAATTGAGGACTTCCTCCCAATCGTACGAAATTATTATTTCGTTTATTATCTTGTTGTTTTCGTCTTCCATCTCACTCACGCGGTAACCTTATCGAGAACACCTTTGACACTCCGTCCGATATGGAAACTCCGAAGACGGCGTCTGCATGTGACACCATTATGTCGTTGTGCGATATGACTATGAATTGGAAATCCTTCGAGTACTTCTTTATCATCCTTGTGATTTTCAGCGTGTTTTCCTTGTCCAGCGCGGCGTCTATCTCGTCGAATATGTAAAACGGCGAGTGACTGTACTGCTGAACGGCGAACAGGAACGCGAGCGATGCTATCGACTTTTCGCCTCCTGAAATGGTGTCTATGCTCAAGACGCGCTTTCCCTTTGGCTGAACTTGGATTATGAGGCCGGTATCTATGTTGTCCGGCTCTTCAAGTATGAGGTCGCCCTCACCTCCCGTTAGGTCGTGATATATCTTGTTGAAGTTCTCGCGGACTTGGTCGAAGACGGAGAAGAATTTTGCCTTTCTCTTTTGCTCGATTTCGTCTGCCGTCTTCTTTATGGCGTCGCGCTCCTCGAGCAGTTTCTCCAGCTTTTTCTTGAGTTCGAAGAATTCGACATTCATTGTTTTGAACTCGTCTATGGCCTTGAGGTTTATGGGACCGAGGGCGTTGATTTCTTTCACGAGAACTTCGATCCTGTTCTTGAGCTTTTCCCTATCGAGGGTCATGAATTTCTTGACGTCCTTGAACTCTTCCATTTTGAGCTTTAAGTTGTCTATGGACACCTCGATGCGCGCCTTGCTTATTTTCAGCTTGTTGAGCTCGGTCTGTATGTTCAAGCGAAGGTCGAACGTCTCCTTTCGGCCTGATTTGAGCTTTTCCATCTTTTCCTCGATTTCCTTCTTTTTCTTCTCAAGCTCCACGACGATTCCCGATTCCTTGCTCTTGCTCTGCTCGAGCTCGGCAAGTTTCTTTTCAAGCTCCTTTATGTGCGCTTCCAGCGACTCGTTTTTCTTCTCAAGCTCCTTTATGCGCTTTGAGTAGTTTGCGAGCTCCGACGAGCGCCCCCGAAGCTTGTGGTATCCACCTACCATGGCGCCACTCCGCTCCTTCAAATCGCCTTCGAGCGTGACTATCCTGACTCCGTCTATCTTGCGCGCGTTCTCGATCCTGTCAACGACGAGCGTGTCGCCGAAGACGTACTCCATGGCCTTTTCAAACTTTGGGTCGAACTCGACGAGGTCTATGAGCGGCCCGATGACGCCTTCACCGGAAATGTTCTTTTTCTTCTGGCCTCGTATTTTGTTCAGTGGTATGAATCGAGCGCGCCCTATTTTGTTTTGCTTCAAGTACCTTATGAGGCGCAGCGCGATTCCGTCCGTGTCCACGACTATGTCGTTTCTGTGCTCTCCGAGACCGACTTCGAGAGCGACGGAATACTTTGGGTCCGTGCTAATCAACGAATACACGGTTCCGTAAACGCCAGGCTCGATCTCTTTGAGCTTTGAGTATATGATGTTCTGATCCCGACCGTGAGAGAGACGCGACATGAGCTCGTTTATGTTGGCTATCTCGCGATTATTGTAATCTATGCGATCCCTCGTGCGTATTATCTCGGTCCGTATCTTGTCCATATCGAGGTCTATCTTCAAGTTTCTCGACTTCGAAAGTATTTCGTTGTTTATTTTGGAGAGCTCCTTCTCGAGCTCCTCGTACTGCTTGTCAACTTCATTGAAGCTTTGCTCGTACTGCTTGAAGGCGCGGTCCTTCTCCTCAATTGCTTTCTTGACTTCCTCGAGCTTCTTCGTCTCCTCTTCGAGCTGCCTTTTGATGAGCGACGCTTTTGCTATCTTGAGCTCGCTGCTCAGATCGAGATACTTCTTCGCGGCGTCGCGCTCTTTTTTGAGGCGCTCGACGAGTTTTTCCTTCTCCCCGATGACGAGGAACATCTCATTGACGCGCGTTGTGACTTTCTCGAGCTCCGCTTCCGCCTTAGCCTTCTTCTCCGTGAAGTCGGCTATTCCCGAGATTTCATCAATTATTCCCCTGCGCTGAACCGGGTTCATGTCTATGATTTTCGTTATGTCACCTTGCTTTATTATGTTGTATCCGTCGGACGATATCCCGAAGACTTTGAGGACCTCTTCTATCTTTCTTCTCGGGACGGTTGAGGAGTTCAGCTTGTAAATTGACGTCCCGTTTTTCGTTATCTTTCGGGACACCTTTATCTCTTCCGGCATGTCCGGTATCTTCTTGTCTTCATTGTTGAGATAGAGGGACACTTCGCAGTATTCGGCCGGCTTCCTCTTGTGGCCACCGTTGAATATGAGGTTCTTGAGTTTTTGAGCCCGCATCTGCTTTGCCGACGTCATTCCCAGGACGAACGATATGGCATCTATTATGTTCGACTTTCCCGAGCCGTTCGGTCCCGCTATGGACACGAAGCCGCTTTCGAAGGGTATGGTTATCTTGTCTGCAAATGACTTGAACCCCCTCATTGTTATTCGTTTTAATCGCAGCATCGTATATGTTTTGTTTTGATATTTTTAATATCTTCGGGCGAAATAGAAATCATGAACAACCTTGACATCAAGCGCGAGATTTACAAAAGATCGTATGCGCTCATCAATTCGATGAGGCACGAGATAGGCAAGGACTTTCAGTCGACGTCTTCGGGGGTGTTCGTCGGGCACTACGGCTATCCGAACGTGAATGCCGGAGTGCTTTCCAGCGTCGAGAAACCCGGACAGTTTTACGATGTGATGTCCGCGCTTATTGAAAGGGCAAAAATAATCAACTCAAAGAAGAAAGCGAACGTCAAGCGCCCGCCGGATTTCAGGGAGCTCGCCCTGTCCGAGCGCCCCGTGGATGTTGAAATATTCCTGAGGAGCTCCCCGAAGTTCCACTTGAACCTGAACAAATTCACGAGGCCCATAATAGTCAGCGCGGACATGGAAAAGTTCAAGGTTGTCGAGAATCCAAGAATTCGCCGCAGCGTCGAGAAAATCGTCGATGACGACTTGAACGCTCACGATGCTGTAATTGAGCTCGCGAAAAGGACGGACGTTGAGAAAATTTCCGAAATCTTGTCCGCAGGGCTCTTGGGGAAGAAGAAAAAGATCGTTCCGACAAGGTGGAGCATAACGGCCACGGATGACATCGTGTCAAAGAGGAACATCGAAACGATAAAGGACTTTCCTGAGCTCAACGATTTCCGCGTTTTCCACGGAACGTTCTTCGAAAACGAATTCGTCGTGATTCTCTACCCACATCATTGGTCGTTTGAGATGATTGAATCGTGGGGGGCCGAACCGTCTGTGGATTATGAGCTCTACCACGGGCGAAAGGATTACGCACGGCAGATAGAAGGCGCTTACTACGCGGCGCGCCTCGCAGTCACCGAGTATCTGATCAGGATCAAGAGGCAGGCGGCGTGCTCCGTTCTGCGCCTTGTTCACAAGGGGTACTTCGCTCCGCTGGGCGTGTGGGTGATACGCGACGGCGTCCGTGCGTCCTTGACGCAGTACGCAAAATTCTCCTCGCTGAGCGAGGCAATGAAATTCGTGCGAGAAAATTACGGATTCCGCGGATTCTTCGAGAAGAGTCGCATAATTCCTGAGCTCAGTCAGAAAAAATTGAATTCGTTTGTGTGAAAAACTTAAAAACATGCGAACAAACAAACGTTATGAAACTTTTTCCATTCTCGCGCGTCCGACCGGGGCAGAAGGAATTCATGGACGACGTCAAATACGCCATTGAGAACAAGCTCAACATAGTTGCCAATGCGCCGACGGGGATCGGAAAGACGGTGGCGACGCTTGCGCCCGCAGTGGAGTACGCGATAGAAAACAACAAGACCGTGTTCTTC
>WALA01000064.1 GCA_015523085.1 Candidatus Aenigmatarchaeota archaeon | reverse complement strand
GTAATTGGATACACAATGAAGCAGATTAACATACTCGAACATTTGAACGGGGACGTTCGCTACATCTTTGGGATGCCGCCGGCAATGTACTGGCCCATAACCCACAGCGACGTGAAAAGCGTGGTCGGAATGTCAAAGAAACTTTCCGAACATCCCAACATAATAGACATTGGGTGCGGAAACTGCGCAATATCATCGCTCATATACAACGAAGGCGGTGTCAACGTCATCGGTTTCGACCCCATAAAGTATCCTGTGCACGACTCGGTTAAATTTCACATAGTGCACACGACCGCGAGAAACATTTCCCATTACTTTTATCCGGAGCTCTCTGAAGACGTAGAACGCGCTCTTAACGACATTGAAGACAAGCTCGCCACAAAAACGATTGATTACATGCAGAAATACTTCATTGAAAAGTCGAGCGAGTTCTTATCGAGGAATGAGCGCGTCGATGTTGCAATTCTGTCGTGGCCTCCGCGCGGACTCAATCCGATGTTGTACGTGCCTTTCATAAACCCGAAAGTCGTCGTGCTCGCCGGACCGCCGAGAATAGCGGGAGCGTACATAACGCTCGTGGATTCGGATGACCCAAAGGAAGTTCTTCTTTCCGATTTGAACGATGATGACGTCAAGAAGCACTATGCGAACGAATTTGGGAACTTCTTCAACACGTTTTCGACACTTGGAATTTATGACATAGTTTCCGCATCGTACACTCCAACGTGGATAAAGCTATACAATCATTTTTACGGCAAGAGTGGTGGTGAAGAGCGTCAGATAGTCGCCGTCTTGAAGAAGAAAGGCGTTGAAATCAATTGGCCGTTCGAGAGCGCCCTGAAATATCCGTGGGACGAATTTTCTTCCGATGGAATCCATTTAAAAAAATAAGCAACAAATTAAAATGAAAGGTGTTTTTAATGGCGATAACGGTTGACGAAGTGTCCGGAGAAATAAATTACAACAAAATAATAGACGAATTTGGGGTTTCAAAGATTGATAATGTCGTAAAAGAGCTTTCAAAAGTCACAGAGCTCAGTATGCTTTACAGGCGCGGAATAATATTCGCGCACCGCGACCTCAACGCCATAATAGACGCCATTAAGAACCACAAGAAATTTGCCGTTGTGACTGGGGCGAATCCATCCGGCTCGCTGCATTTCGGAAACAAGCTCTTTGTTGATCAGGCGAAGTTCTACCAGGAAAACGGCGCCGATGTGTTCATTCCCATATCAAACGACGAGAGCTACGTTTTCAACAAGGTGAAAACGATCGACGAGGCGACGAAGAACGCGTATGAATACGTCATCCCAACGCTTATCGCGCTCGGACTCAAAAAAGGAAAGACGCACATATTCGTTTCAACGAAGTGTCGCGACATTTACGAGCTTTCCGTTCGCCTGTCAAAGCGCGCGACGTTCTCGATGATGAAGGACATATTCGGATTCACGAACGAATCGTCGCCCGGAAAGATATTTTACGGGGTTGTCGAGACGGCGCACATACTATTCCCCCAAATTGAGAGATTCGGTGGGCCGAAACCGGTGGTCGTTCCGATAGGTATAGACCAGGACCCCTACATGAGGCTGTCGCGCGACATTGCGGTGAAAGAAGGATTTGTAAAGCCGTCGTCAACGTATCACAAGTTCATCCGCGGACTGACGGGCGCGAAGATGTCCGGCTCGAAACCGAATAGCGCCATATTCCTCACAGACGCTCCCGAAGTTGCCGAGAAGAAGATAATGCGCGCAATAACGGGCGGTGGAGGGACGATAAAGGAGCACCGCGAACACGGGGGAAATCCGGACGTTTGCAGCGTTTACGACTATTTCAAGATGCACCTTGTCCACGACGATGCAAAACTCAAAAAGATTTACGACGAGTGCAGGAGCGGCAAGAGGACGTGCGGAGAATGCAAACGCGAAGCGGCGGAGCTCATGAAAAAGTTCCTCATAAACTTCCACGAAAAATTCGAGAAAGCGAAAGATGAGGTTGATGATTATCTTATTCACGAGAGGTGATTGTTATCAAGTCGGTTGACGTTACAAAAGCAAAACGAATTGTCGTGACATCGGCGCTGCCATATGTCAACGGAGTGAAGCATCTCGGAAATCTCACAGGGTCCATACTTCCTGCCGACGTCTTTCACAGATTCCTGGACCTTTTCAACGTTGAGAACATTTACATATGCGGTACGGATGAGCACGGGACGCCCTCCGAGGTCTCCGCCATGAAAGAGGGAATGGACGTGAAGGCGTACTGCGACAAGTACCACGAAATTCAAAAGAGCATATACAAAAAATGGAACATTGATTTCACGCACTTTGGACGGACGTCCACGAAGGAAAATGAGGAGATAACGCAAGATCTCTTCCTCCGAATGTACAAGAACGGCTACATACTCGAGAAGGAAATGACTATACCATATTGCAATCACGACAAGATGTACCTTCCGGACAGGTTCATAGAAGGAACGTGCCCTTACTGTGGGTACGAGCACGCCAAGGGTGACCAATGCGAGAAGTGCGGACACCTTCTCGACCCAGAGGAGCTCATTAATCCGCACTGCACAATTTGCGGCGGAACGGACATCGTATTCAAGAAAAAGAAGCATCTGTTCCTCGATTTCTCAAAGCTTCAAGGTCGGCTCGAAGAGTGGATAAAGTCCAACGACCACTGGCCGAGCAACACGAGGAATTTCGCCCTCGGCTGGATGAAGTCGGGACTTCGCCCGAGATGCATAACGAGAAACCTAAACTGGGGAATACACGTTCCGTTGAAAGGATACGAGGACCTCGTGTTTTACGTTTGGTTCGATGCTCCAATCGGCTACATATCGATAACGAAGGAATGGTGCAAGTCGGATGATGAGCTCGAGAAGTGGTGGAATTCAGATTCGCTGATTTATCATTTTCTCGGGAAGGACAACATACCGTTTCACACGATATTCTGGCCAGGAATGCTCATGGCCGCCGGAAAGTACACACTGCCGTACTACGTTGCCGGATACGAGTATTTGAATTGGAACGGCGGAAAATTCTCCACGTCGCTTGGAAACGGGCTCTTCACGGACGAGGCGCTCGAACTTTTCCCGACCGACTACTGGAGATTCTACCTGGTGTCAATACTACCTGAGACGAAGGACTCGAATTTCTCCTGGGATGATTTCAAGAAAAAAATAAACGGCGAGCTCCTCGGGAATTACGGGAACTTGTTTTACAGGATAGTTTATTTCATAAAGTCGAAATTCGGTGGCATCGTCCCGGATGCGGAGCTCGGCGACGACGAAAGGAAATTCGTGGAAGCATTTGAAAATCGGCTCGACGAACTCGTCAAGTCCGTTTCAAACGTTCGCCTCCGTGAATCATTGCGCATAGTCATGTCCATGGCGCGCGACCTAAACCAGTACTTCCAGGAAAGAAAGCCGTGGGCCTCCGATGATGAGAGCGCAAGAAGGACACTTTACTTCTCGGTAAATGTCATGAGAATGATAACGCAGCTCCTAAGGCCTTTCGTTCCATCAATATCCGATCGGGCGATGAAAATGCTAAACACGGAGGGCGTCGAGTGGAAAAGGTTCACGGAATTCACGATTTGCCCCGGACACAAGATATCGAATGTCGAGCACTTGCTCGAACCAATAAACCAAGATGAGATAGAAAGGGCGAAAAAGTACAGGAGCAAATATTCAAAGAGTGATGATAAAAAGAAAAGAGGCGGTAGCATGGAAATACCATTTGAAGAATTTTCCAAGTTGGACCTTCGCGTTGGAAAGGTCATCTCTGTCAAGGACCATCCAAACGCCGAAAGGCTGTACCTTGTCACGGTTGATTTTGGCAGTGAGAAGAGAAGGCTTGTCGCCGGGCTGAAGAAGTACTACTCCAAGGACGAGCTTCTCGGAAAGAAAATAATCGTTGTTATGAACCTCGAACAGAAGGAGATACGCGGTATAAAGAGCGAGGGAATGCTCCTTGCGGCGGACGACGGTGAGACGGTGTCCTTGCTCACTGTGGACCGCGACGTCGAGCTCGGGTCAAAAATCAGATAACGTTTAAAAACTTTTGTGCTTCTTTATAGTTATGTCTACTAATCGACACATTTCGTTCGACCGCAACCACGGGTTTCTGGAGATGCAGATACTCTGGGTTCTTCACAAACACCCGTCATACGGGTACGAGCTCATGAAAACGCTTTCGGAGCTCAAGGGGAAGAAAATAACGCAGGGCACCGTGTATCCGACGCTTGCGAAACTCGAAAAGAGCGGCCTTTTGAAATCGAAGAAAGACGGAAAACGGATAGTTTATTCGATAACGAAGAAAGGCGATCGAACGGCGAAAATAATGTGCGAGGATTTCAGCAAGATGTTCATGGGGATATTCCGCGAGTTCGTCTGCTCAAAATGCAAGGTGAATAGAAATGCTAAAAATTGAAGACCTACACGTATCTGTCAATGGAAGGAAGATAATAAACGGCGTTAATTTCACAGCCGAAGATGGAAAGGTTTATGTCATTCTTGGGAAGAACGGTGGTGGGAAGACATCGCTTCTCATGAGCATAATGGGAATTCCGAAGTACAAAATTGAATCGGGAAAAATTTTGTTTAATGACACCGATATAACGAACCTCGGCGTCTACGAGCGCGCGAAGATGGGAATTGCAATGGCATTCCAAAGACCACCAGTTGTGAACGGCGTGAAACTTATCGATGTCGTGAGGAATCCGATGTTTTCGGATGTTGTCGGCGTTCCGGACAGCTTTTTCGAGCGCGACTTGAACAGCGGGCTTTCCGGCGGCGAGACGAAGCGAAGCGAGCTCCTTCAAGTCCTCTCAATGAGGCCGAAGCTTGCGCTTCTCGATGAGCCTGATTCGGGCGTCGATATCGATTCCATAAAATACATACTTAACGCCATAAATGAGCTCCGCAAGATGAACGCCACGGTCATGGTCGTGACGCACAACATAGGCGTTGTGAAATCAATCAGCCCTGATGAAATTGTTGTGATAGGGAACGGGCGCATAATCCGCCGTGGTGGAGTGGATATTTTGAACAACATAAATTTTAATGGTGATGACCAATGAAGTTTGACAGAAAATACCTTGAAAGTCTGTTGAGCGTGAATCCAATAGGGAATGACATAGACTTCTCAACGTTCGAGATGCCGTCAGGGACGAACGACCTTCCTGCGGGCGCCGAAGACGACATGAAAAAGGTGGGCATCGACCTTAGCGAGAACAACCGCTCGGCGACGTTCATTCAAAACAACGAAGCGTCACTTTACAAGAACATAAACAAGGTTTTCAACGGGAAGCTCGAAAGAATGCCACTTCAGGAGGCAATGAAGAAGTACAACATTGACAGGTACTATTTCAACGCCGTTGAAATGAAGGACAAATTTACGGCGTTTTCCGAGCTCAATAATCCGGGTGGGTACTTCCTGCGCGTGTTTGCGGGGGAGAACGTCGAAATACCAATTCAGGCGTGCTTCTTGATATCGACGAACAACTCCATTCAAAATGTGCACAATATTATAATAATTGAGGAGGGAGCAAGCGCCCAGATAATAAACGGATGCACAGCCCAGTACAAGGCCAAGCGCACGCTTCACATAGGGGTGACAGAAATATACCTTGAGAAAGGATCGAAGTTCATTTACAACATGATACACAATTGGTCGTCCGAAAGCTACGTGAGACCGCGAACAGGCGTCGTCTTAGCGGATGATGCGAAATTCGTCTCAAATTATGTCACGCTTTATCCGATAAAGGACATTCAAACGTTTCCTACCGTGCGATGTGACGGTGCGAACTCATCCGCAACTTTGCGGAGCATAGTTTACGGGCGCGCGAAGTCGATGCTCGACCTTGGGGGGAGGATAATTCTCAATGGTGCCGGAAGTCGCGGAGAGATAATTTCGCACAACGTTGTGGCCGATGAGTCCAACAACATAACGCGCTCGGAAATAATTTCAAATGCGCCGAAGACGAAAGGCCACATTGAATGTCGGGCGCTCATGGCTTCCGATAATGCGAAAATGAAGACGATACCCGTTCTCGAATCGTCCAACAAGGATGCCGAGCTCACGCACGAGGCGTCCATAGGCAAGATAGACGAGGAGCAGCTCAATTACCTGATGTCGCGCGGAATCTCGGAAGACGACGCTGTCGCTCTCATGGTCCGCGGATTCCTTGATGTCGACGAAATGGAGCTCACGCCGTACCTAAAGAAGTCGGTCAAGGAGCTCATTGACAAAACGATGGAGGGATTTTGATGGACGACTTGATATACAATGCGCGCAACGGAAACAAGGAAAAGGTTGAGGAGATAGTGCAGAAAAGGAAAGAAGATGAGAAGATAAAGGAAGCTTCTCAGTCTCCGATTTCAGAAAGCGACGTGATAGAGAAGTTGAAGGAGGTTGTTGACCCGGAAGTTGGACAGGACATAATATCGATGGACCTTTTACGCGGAATAAAAATCGAGAAAAAAGACGATGGCTATCACATTTTCATAAAGATGACGCTGACGATACAAGGATGCCCGTTGATGGACATGATAGTAGCCGACGTCAAGTACCGCGTTTCCCAGATACCTGGGGTGAAGGACGTTGATGTTGAAATAGTTTTCTGAGCTTCAAATAGGTTCTTAAAGTTGTACTCAAATTCATTTAATAGTTTAGAATTTGAACAATAGATTCAAATAAATCTTTACAAGTTCTCACGACCTTTGAAAGAGTCCGTTCAAAAATTATTCATATGGACCGACCGGGATTTGAACCCGGAATCTCCGCCTTGCGAAGGCGGCGTCCTACCAGATTAGACCATCGGCCCTTTTCAGCACTCTACAACGTAGTCAAAGTAATCGTCCCACGGATTCTCGAGCTCCATCATCTCGTCAATCGTGAGGTGCTCGAAATACCTCCTGAATGGGCGCATCGAATTTCCATGCGCCGATATGGCCACGTTGACTTTGTGCCTTTTCATAAATTTGATGAGATCTTTTATAAAACTTTTCACCCTCTCTTCAACGTCCTTTATGCTCTCTCCTCCGGGCGGCGGAAAGTCGTAGCTCCTGTGGTACGTATCGTAAAGCACTTTTCCGTAGTTCTTTATGAAAAACGCGTGCGTCATCCCCTGGAGGTATCCGTACGAGCGCTCTATTATCCTGTCATCTTCAAACACGTTTTGGCATTCCGGGTGGTAATTGAGAACGATATCGAGCGTCTCCTTTGACCTTGAAAGGTGGGAGTGAAACGCAACGTCAATGCGCTTGCCCTTCAACTTTTGAGCCACCTTCTCGGCGTCCTTACGACCCTTTTTCGTGAGCTTCGAATCCTTCCACCCCGTGAAAATTTTGTTCTTGTTGAAATATGTCTGGCCGTGGCGGAACAGGTATATGTGACACTTCATATTTTTCCCCTCCGCTTGAGCTCATTTATTATAATCTCAACTATTTGCTCCGGCGTCTTGTCTGACGTGTCTATGACAATGTCCGCCTCCCTCTCTTGGTCTGATGGGTGGAATCCGTACAAATCGTAGAAGTTCTTCTCCTCGAGCTCATCTTTCTTTTTCAGGACGTCAAGTGCCTCTTCGATTGAGATTCCGTCACGCTTTGCGACACGCTCTGCGCGGATGCCCTGTGGCGCCTTGAGATAAACTTTCAGGTCGGCGTTCTTTATCATTCTTATGCCAAGTTTCGAGTCGATGACCACGTTCCCGCGCTCCGCCGCCTCCACCTGCATTTCGTCAAGACGTTCGTGGAGCGACTTGCTCTTACCCTCGGACGTCGAGAAGAACTTCGCCACGGCCTCTGTCTCCTTTGATGACATTTTCTTCGCTATCTCCTTGTACTTCAACCCGACGGAGAAAAACTCGAGGCCGAGCTTTTCGGCGAGCGTTCGCGCCGTTGTGGTAGATCCACACGTCGACTGTCCGGAAATCACGATTACAACCATTTCACTCCCTCCATATTTTTGAAAAGTATTCCTCAAAACGTCTTGCAACGTCTTTTGAGTATATGACGACGGACGCCTCGTGGTTTTTCTCAAGGGCGTAGTAGCTCCAATTTGTCGAACCAACGATGACAATCTTTCCGTCGATTATTATAATTTTGACGTGAGTGGTTATATTCTTTTCGTCCAGCTTTGCGTCTATGCCGTGCGAACGGAGAAGCGATATTGTGTCATTTGCGTGCCTGTCGTACTCGTCGACAATTGCGCGCACCTTCACGCCGCGCTCAGACGCGTCTATTAAATCGTTGACGAGCTCGTTCTCCTTGCTGTCCGGATACGTTGGGTAGTACTTTAATTCAAACATTGCGATGTCAATCGTGTTGTTTGCCGAGCGCAAGAGTCGGTCAACGTACGCGAAGTATGCTCGGTCGAAGAGTGTCACGGTTTCGTTGGGGCAGAATATGTTTCGGTAGTAGAAGACGTAAGATGCGTATGAGCCGACTGCGATGCCGATTACGATTCCAAGCGAAATCACTGCGAGCGTCTTTGAGCTTTTCATACGTTAAGTTCACGGGAAAATTATTTATTTTTAAACTGTTCGGGCAAATCTAATTATGAAGCATTCGAAGAAAATAATACTTGCGATGCTTATCATAACCGTTTTCATACTTATTGTCGCGGGGAGTTCACTTTACGTTCAATACCACGTTGAGACGGGGAACGTCTGTGGATGTGCCATACCGCTGTACTTGTTCGTTCCATTTCTCTCTTCGCTCGGGCTCTTTATAGGAGTTCTTGTGTACTATCTAATATTCATCAATGTGGAGACAAAGAAGGACTTCGTAGAGGAGAATTTGGATAAAATTCTTATACTCCTTCCGCCAGGCGAGCGTGCGGTCGTCAGAATACTCGTCCGCGGGCCGACGACCCAGTCGAAGATAATGCGCGAAACGAAGTTCGACAAGGTCAAGACGTTCCGAACGATAAAGAGGCTTGAGCTCCGCGGACTCGTGAAGCGTGAGCGCTACGGGAAGACGTACATCGTGAAACTCTCGGATGATATGGAAAAACTGCTTCTACAATAGCTTAAATACTTTTTGCGCATATGAGTAATTAGTGTTTTTATGTCGAGACCCAGAAAGCTTCGTCGATTGTACGAGCTCCCGAAGACCGACTATTTCAAGCCGCGCGGAGTCCGGTTGCTCGACATAGAAACGGTTAGTATTACGCCAGATGAGCTCATGGCGATGAAACTCGTTGATCTTGACGGACACGGCCAGGAGGAAGCGGCGAAGATAATGAACATATCGAGAAAGACGCTGTGGACGGAGCTCACGAATGCGCGTAAGAAAGTCGTGGACGCCGTGTTCAATGGCAAGGCGCTTGAAATAAGTGGCGGAGCATTTGAGGTCAAGTACAGGGTTATGCATTGCAGAAATTGCGGTTATGAGTGGAAGGAGCCGTTTGGAACGGGTGCTGTCAAATGCCCGAAGTGCGGCTCCAAAGATGTTGTAAGGTTGAGGTGATGTTATGGAAGGAAGGAAATTCAAGTGCGGCTCATGTGGATACGAATGGGAAGAGCCCTACGGAACGGGACGCCCTGCGAAATGCCCTAAATGTGGTTCGACAGCCATTTATAGAGTCGATGGTGGGCGCGGTCGCGGACGCGGTTTCGGTCGTGGGAGGCGATGGGAATGAAAGTTGCAATTCCTACCAACGGTGAGCGCGGCCTTGAAGAGGAAGTGTCCAATATATTTGGCCGAGCTCCGTTTTTCACTATAGTTGACTTGGATTCAATGTCCGTTGTTGCGAAGAGAAATCCCGGTTCTCTTGCGCAACATGCCGCCGGCGTGGCGTCGGCGCGTGCAATTCTCAACTCTGGCGCGAGTGCCGTTATAACGCGAGAAATAGGTCCGAACTCTTACGAGATACTTCGCGAGGCAGGCGTGAAAGTATTTTCCGGTGACGGAAAAGTCAGAGATGTTGTTGAGCGCTTGAAGCGTGGCGAATTGGAAGAATTCAAAGAGCATACGCGTGCTTTTGGACGTGGATTTGGTCGCGGATTCGGCAGAGGAGGTCGTGGAAGATGGATGTGAGCAGCGGAAAGAAAGTTGCCTTGAACTGCACTGCTGCCACGGTGGTTCTTGCTATTTTGAAAGGCATTGTGGGAGTTTTGAGCGGCAGTGTGGCTCTGATAGCCGATGCGTTGCATTCCACATCGGACATTTTCATAATTTTTGCCACGTTCATCGGGCTTAAAATCTCCGAGAAGAGGCCGGATGAAAAATTTCCATACGGGTATTACAAGGCGGAAACTTTTGCCACGTTTGTCGTGTCGATTTTCATAGTCGCTGCTGGCGTGTTCATGTTCTTTGATTCCGTGCATTCGCTAAAAAGCGTTGAAATAAGCTACGACTACGCTGCGATGTCCGTGGCGGCGATTTCCGCGATAGCGTCCTATTTCATATCAATTTATGAAATTAAAGTGGGAAAGAAAATTAACTCATCGGCCCTCTTGTTGAACGGCTATGAGTCGAGAATGGACATAATCACATCGCTTGCGGTTCTCGCCGGTGTTGTCGCTTCACATTTCGGAGTGATGTACGTTGAAGGCGCCGTCGGAATATTCATATCGTTTCTGCTCGTGAAGTACGGTCTCAAAGGACTCTATGAATCCGTGCTCATACTCATGGATGCTTCACCAGAGCCAAAGATGGAGAAGAAAATAAAAGAACTTGTCATGTCCACAAACTACGTGAAAAACATAAAGTCCATAAAACTCAGGAAGTCGGGAATGGTCGTTTTCGGTGACATGACAATTCTCGTCAAGGGAAGCATAAACGTTGAACGAGCCAATGAAATATCTGAGGATATCGAGCGCAGGATAAAGAAGGCGTTTCCCCAAGTCAATGAGCTCAGCATACACGTCGAGCCCGAGAAGGAAAGCGAGTACGTTGTCGCAATCCCCGTGAGTGACGAGTCTGGCGAGAAAGTTGCGAAAAACCTTTCCAGAGCTCCGCACTTTGCTCTGTTCTTCGTCAAGGAGAAGAGCGTTGAGCGCATGAAGGTGATTCCAAACCCTTATGTGGACAAAAAGGTGAAGGTCGGACTTTCCATAGGTAAGTTCTTGTCGCAAAATTCCGATGTTGTAGTCACAAAAAACATAGGCGAGATATCGCTCCACGTTCTTCGGGACAACTTTGTTGACATATACAGAGCGAACTCGGACGTTGTTGCAGATGTCGTGAAGGATTTCATCGAGGGAAAATTGGAGAAGCTCGAACACGAGACGAGGGAAGTTGAATGAAAGTCGCGTTTACTGGCGGAAAGGGTGGCACGGGAAAATCGACAATCGCGGTCAATGTAGCCAACGTTCTCTCCAAATTCGGAAAGGCCGTTCTCATAGACGCGGACGCAGGATGTCCGAACGATCACATTTTCTTCGGTGCGGAGCTCAGGAACGGAACACCCGTTGAACTCTTTGTTCCAATAATCAACGACAGGTGCGATTTGTGCGAGAAATGCGTCGATGCGTGCCCTGAGAACGCGCTCATCAAGCTCAATGGAAAAATAAAGGTCTTCCCGAACATGTGCAACGGGTGCGGGACGTGCAAAATCGTCTGCCCCAGAAATGCCATAGATAACGGCAAAAAAGTTGTCGGGTACGTCTATTTCTCGAAACTACGTGGATTGAATTTACTCACCGCGTCCATAGTTGAGGGCGAGAAGGAATCCTTGCATGCAATAAACAAGGCAAAAAGTTTGGCTCGCGGTGACTACGATTTTTACATTTACGACACATCCGCGGGAACGGGCTCGTCCGTGGTATCGGTGCTCGAAGACGCCGACATTATTGTTGCGGTTACAGAGCCGACACCTTTCGGAGCTCACGACTTGAAATTGATACTTGACATAACTTCCCAACTTAACAAAAGAACGTTTGTGGTCATAAACAGAAGCGACATTGGAGACAATTCAAAAATCGAACGGCTTTGCAACGAGCGTGGCGTGAAGATAATTTCAAGAATAAAGTTCGACAGGGAGCTCGTTAAATATTACATCAGCCAAAAACTTTTGGACGAAAACGTTGACGCATATTCCGAAATAAAAAGGATCGCAAATTTCATACGCGGTGAGAGCTCATGAGAATTTCGGTCGGGAGTGGAAAGGGCGGAGTGGGAAAGACGTTCTTCGCGTCGTCCATGATATCGCATTTCTCGAAAAAGTACAAGTTAGTTTCCATGGATGCGGATGTCGATGCTCCAAATCTAGCCCTCGCGCTCGGAGTCGAACTTCGTAACCGTAAAAGCGTGAGCATATCCAAAACGGCCGTGATAAATGATTCGTGCATTCGGTGCATGAGATGCGTTGAAGTGTGCAACTTTGGTGCGGCGCGACCCCCGAAGATCGACAAATTCTTGTGTGAGGGGTGCGGAGCATGCGCTTACGTTTGTCCGGTCAACGCAATAAACATCGTGACGAGAAAGACGGGCGACATTCTTTGGGGGAAGACGAGGTACGGATACGTTGTGAGCGCAGCTCTCGAACTTGGTCGTTCGGGCTCGGGAATGCTTGTTGACGAGGAGAAAAAAATCGTCGAGAAAATCTTGCACGAGGAAAATGAGGATATGGTCGTGATTGACGTTCCCGCCGGAATAGAATGCACGACAATTTCAGCAATATCCGGTTCAGATGTGTTCGTGGGTGTGGTTGAACCAACGCCACAGTCGCTCTCGGACATGAAAAGAATGCTGAAAATTGTGAACCACTTTGGCATAGAATATTATATAATTATCAACAAATTTGACCTTGATGAATCGTTCTCGAAAAAATTGGAGAGCGTGTTTTCAGGGCGCGTTTTGGGTAAAATCCATTTTGACGATTCCGTTCCGTTTTCCATTTCAAAGATGAAACCGCTCGTCGAAGTTTCCCCGAGTGCCATTGCTTCATTGGACGCGTTAAGAATTTTTGAGAAAATCGATGATATCTTTAAATTAAGGCGATGAAAATATAATTATGAGTTACTACACGTGGAAGACATTCAAGGGTATACGCTCTCCAAGGGACTTTTTCATATTTCTTCTGAATCCACTTAGGCTTGAAAACGAAGTGCGTGATCGTCTCAATGAAAGGCCGTTTTGGAGAATGATGAAATTCGACGTCACTGGGAAGACGAAAAATTACTATGGGCTTTTCGTGAAGAATCAAAAGCGGCCGTTGGTAATGATGAAGCGAATCATTCCTTACACGACATCATACTTGGTGAAGCTCGGCGAGATGTACTCTTTGATTTATTTTAACAAGAGGAAGAAGTACTACATGGAGATAAGCGAGCACGGTGATACGTTTGGGGTGAGCTCCGATGACGATATACAGCGCGTTCCCATGCTGAGTGAAAAGTACAACAACGATTTGAAGATGCAGATGAAAATAATAAATTCGTGCGAGAAAGACCTCAAAAAATACGCCGGAATATTCTGGCGGTGGCATCTGATTGAAAAGTATTTGAATATCCTCTCTGAAAGGAAGAAGAAAATAAATCTTAGGAAAAAGAAACTTCTCGAGATTGTGTGAGCTCACGCGTTTCCGGGACAATTCTGTAAAGTTCGTCGAGAACTTTCCGAGCTCCGTATTTTTGCATATCTTTTATGAACTTCTTGAGTCCCGATTCTTTGCTTTGCTCCTCTTTTCCATAATATTTATCGATCAATTGTCCGAAGTCCCACGCCGCTTTGTACGGGTTTCTCTCGGCCACATTGATTGCCTTCTCCACATGCCCTTTGTCCGATAGGTATTTGCTGAGACCGTATGTTGCGAGCATTTCCATTATTGTTGTTTGCTCCTTTTCGTCGAGACCCAAAAAGTATTTTGTGAGAGGAACGGATAGAACGTGCGTGAATTCGTGGTATATGACCATTTCGTCAACGCCGAATGTTTTTGCGTACGGACTAAATATCTTCGGGTCGAGATTTATTTCCACCTTGTACGTTCTGTCGTCGACAGGAGATATTTTTGTCACGCCGAGAGCTCCGTCGAGTGGCGTTTCCTTAACGGGAACCTTTCCGTACGTCTCTGGAATTCCGTAGTATTTTGCGAAGTCCGACATAACGTCTAATGTCTGCGAAACGCGGTCCGAATTGGCGTCTTTTGGAACGACGCTTGGCATGTATGCCTTGAAGTAATTTGAAAGTTCCTGCATCATAGAAATAATTTGAAAGATAAATGTTTAAATCTTTTGATTACCCCATTATCAAAATCGTCGCGTATCCGAAGAGGAACATTAT
>WALA01000063.1 GCA_015523085.1 Candidatus Aenigmatarchaeota archaeon | reverse complement strand
TCCCAGAGTTCCTCATAAGGATATCCATTTTTGGCTGCATATACAGTAATTCTCAAACATCTTGCTATCTCCCTCGGAACACCTTCTTTCTTATAAATTTCATGAATTCCGTCCTTTATTTTTTTCTGGTAATCTAAATCCAACTTTTTCTGATATTTCTTCAGCATTATCCAACAAGTCCTCATAATATTCGTATCCATTTCTTGCGTTCTCTTTGGCTTGTTTTATTATGTTATTCAGTTTTTGGAACTCTGAGATCAGATCAATTTTTGTCTTTCTTTCTTCCATATCCAATCACCTTATAAATATGTATAACCAAAAAGATACAAATAAAGTAAAGAGATTGAAAACTATTGTATCCGAAGCTCATCTTTTTTACCACGGTAGAGATCGAGCCTCTTGATGTGGCTATCAGACAACTCCATAAAAACGTTCACGTAAGGCCCGAATCCAGCGTTGATGGTCATGGTTCTTCCAATTTCAAATTTTCCGAAATGCTCGTGTATGTGTCCTCCGATACAAACAAGTGGCTGATACTTCTCAATCATCTCCCTGGCGATAAGAGAACCATAGTGGTATCCGTAGCGCGGTGAGCTCTTGTTCGTTATTTCATCCAGCGGCGTGTTGAACGGAACGTCGTGAGATATGAAAATGACCGGCTTTGTTGCCTTTTCGAAAAGTGATTCGAGCTTTTTGGAATCTTTTTCATAATCATTTCTCATCTTTTCCAATTCTTCTTTCCCAGCGGATTCCAAATCTTCCTTGTACTGTGGATATTCTGGACCTGATGATATTCCGTGTCCTATGATTTGGTAATTCCCTATGTCAATGAGCTTGTGGTGGACGTCAACGATGTTCGGGAGTCCCTTTATGAGGTCTCTGTAACGGTCCCTTCTCAGGAAGTCCCATCCGAGCTCTTTGTTCTGCTTTCCCGTCCATTCCCAATTTCCGGGGACTATGTACACCGGAACCCCGAAGTGGTTCAGGAACTCGAGAACTTTCCTTCCCTTTGAAAGCGACTCTTCAACCAGTTCCCGAGCTCTTTCCTTTCCGACGATGTCGAACCATTTATTGTATTCGGATTTTTCTTCAAATCTTTTTCTCATCCCCTCGAAGACGAGTGGTCCTATTTTGTCCGATGAACAGAAATCACCGGGAGCTATTATCGCGTCAAAATCCTTGAAGTAAATGTTTGGCTTACTGCCGTGCAAATCTCCAACCACTAGAAATTTTGTTTCCATACATTCGTTTGTGTGAAAAACTTAAAAACATGCGAACAAACAAACGTTATGAAACTTTTCCCATTCTCGCGCGTCCGCCCGGGACAGAAGGAATTCATGGACGACGTCAAATACGCCATTGAGAACAAGCTCAACATAGTTGCCAATGCGCCGACGGGAATCGGAAAGACTGTGGCGACGCTTGCACCCGCGGTGGAGTACGCGATAGAAAACAACAAGACCGTGTTCTTCCTCACGCCGCGACACTCCCAGCACATGATAGCCGTCGAAACGCTGCGCCTTATGAAGAGGAAGGCGAGATTCACGGCGGTTGACATAATAGGCAAAAAATGGTTGTGCCCCATAGAGGGCGTCGATTTCCTCTCAACGAACGAATTCAACGAGTACTGCAAGTACATGCGCAAGGAGGAGAAGTGCCCGTTTTACAACAACACGTGGAAGAGCGGAAAGCTGACGGAGCGCGCTCAGGCGATGCTCAGGGAGCTCGCCTTGAACTCACCTGTCCACGCGGATGAAATCAGGCTAATGGCGGACAAGTTCTGCCCGTATGAGCTCCTCATAAATCTTTCGAAGCAGAGCTCAGTCATAATTGCCGATTACTACCACGTCTTCTCACCGTACTCAAACCTTCTCCTGAGAACGGGCAAGAAATTCGATGACGCCATAATAATTGTGGACGAGGCCCACAACCTTGGCGATAGGATAATGAACCTGATGTCGGCGTCCATATCGACGAAGTCCGTGGCGCGCGCCATAAAAGAGGCGGAACGATTCGGATTCGGTTCGATTGCGCGCCACTTGAAGGAAATCAAGCGGGCACTCCTAAACATGGGTGATGGCGACAGAATAGTCGAGAAGTCGGACTTCTTCAACCTTCTGAGCGGAATAACGGACATGATGGCGGAGATGAACGCCGCTGCCGACGAAGTCCTCGAGGAGAAGAAGCGGTCGTACATATCATCAGTCGTGAAGTTCCTGGAGTCGTGGGACAGCGATGACGATGGATTCTCGCGCGTGTACAAGCGGGACAGAAACGGAAATGCCTATCTTTTCTACAATTGCCTCGATCCATCGAAAATCTCAAAAGAAATTTTTGATAGCGCCCACTCCAGTGTGCTTATGTCGGGAACGATGAAGCCGCTTGATATGTACGTTGACATTCTCGGTCTGAGCAAGGAGCGGACGCTCAAGAAAGAGTACGTGTCCCCGTTTCCAAAGAAAAACAGGCTTGACATAATAGTTCCTGGAACGACGACGAAGTACTCGAAGCGCGGCGACGACATGTGGAGGATAATGGCGCGCCACATCATAGAGATATCGAACGCGATTCCGGGAAACCTCGCCGTTTTCTTCCCGAGCTACGACATAAAGGACAATGTGATGAAATTCTGCCGCGGCCACATCGAGAAGACGATAATCGAGGAGAATCGGAACATGACAAAGGAGGAAAAGTCGCTGACGTACAAAAGATTCGTGGCAAACTCTTTGAATGGGTCTGTGCTCTTTGGCGTACTCGGCGGATCGTTCAGCGAAGGTGTTGACTTTCCGGGAAACGCCATAAACGGCGTCATAATAGTCGGGCTCTCACTTCGCCAGCCGACGATTGAAACAAAGGTGATGATAGATTACTACGACAAGAAGTTCCATCGCGGCTGGGACTACGCGTACATATACCCGGCAGTCAGGAAATCGTTACAGGCGGCCGGGAGGTGCATACGCTCCGAAACGGACCGCGGGGTCATCGTGTATCTGGACGAGCGCTACCTTTGGTCGAACTACAGGAAGCTTTTTCCGGCGGATTTCAACATAAAGGTCACGAAAGAACCCTGCAAGTACATACAGGAATTTTTCTCGAGATGAAAGCAATTTAAACGTTGTTTTCAATTAGAATTAAAGGAGGTTTTGAAAATGGTGAAATTCGAGACCATAACGGCAAAAGAAGTGAACATAGGAAAGAACAACTTTTTGGAAGTCGCAAGAAGAAAGGCAATATCCGACAAGGGTGAGAATGAATTCCTCTCCATATCCAGGGGATTCGTCACAGACAACGGCGAGAAAAGGTATCTCAAGTCATTCACGATTCCTTTGGATGAAAATGTGAGGAAGTTCGTTTCTGAAGCTCTCTTAGAGGTGTAAAATGAGCAGCATGGACGAGCTCAGGAAAAAAGTCGATGAGCTCAAGAAAGATGGGTTCGTCGTCTCTTCTTTTTTTACTTTTGGAAAGAACATTGATGATCTCAAGTCCAATTGGAGTGCCGGAATGAAAAAAGGAAGCCGGTTCGTCGTCGTTTCCGACTCAGTTCGCGACGACACGCAATTGTCGGAAAGTGTTGCGAACGAAAAGTTGTTCGATAACCGGATTTACGATCATTTCAAGAGCGTCATGGAGAAAATCGATTTCAACCCATCGAACATAATCATAACTGTGACGGACAAAATCACGATAACTTTATTCCACGGTCTTCACGCGAAGAAAATCGTCGTTGGCGAAGGCGAAAAGGACGTTGTTTTGTTCAAGAGATTGGGTCGGTGAATATGGACACAAACTTGTGCATTCTCGGAAGCGGAAAGATAATTGAATTCTTCAAAAAGTCAAGCGTGACAGACCTGGCTATATACCACAGACAGACCGAGCGCGGGATAATCACGGCCATCGTTCCGAACTACGAGAAGATACAGACGGTTCCGTTTGCGCTGAACATGGCGGACCACGTGATAATATCCGTTGAGAGCATGAGCAAGGAGCTCGGTGAGATGATACTCATCGCGAATGAATTCCCGCTTGATGGGAAGATAGTTGTTTACGAAGATTACATGGTTGACGAGGTGAAGCGCGTTCTTGCGGGAACGAAATTCGAGAAATTCCCAATTCTCGTGAACCCGACGCTTGATGAGCTCGTCGACGGCTACGCCGATGGAACGGGCAAAAACGATGGAAAGCTCGTTCTCGTTGACCAGTACTTCAAAGTCAAGGGCGTTGGGGACGTCGTCCTGGGTTTCATGAAATCCGGCTGCGTCAAGAAATTTGACAAGCTTGTTGTCTATCCTTCGAAAAAGGAGTGCGTCGTGAAGAGCATACAGGTCATGAGCAAGAACGTTGACGAGGCGTGTGCCGGAACTCGCATAGGGTTCGCGCTAAAGACGACTGCTGAGCTCGGTCGCGGGAACGTGCTTTCGGACAGCGAGCTCACCGTCTCTGACAAAATAAACGGGCGCATAGTCAAGAACAAATTCTACAAGTCGGAAATTCCGAAGCAGTTTCAGGCCGTCATCGGACTTCAATACGTCACGGCGACGTTTGACGGAGCTCTGAACCTCATGCGTCCCGTTGTGCTTGAGACGTTCGGAAATCCGATAATACTCATAAGCCAAAATTCATTCCCTCATCTGATAGGTAGGTTTGATGTTCTTCGATAAAATTTACGAGTCGTGGCGCGAGATACAGTACGAAAAATATGAGCTCATTCTTCCAATGGTCCGCTCGTACGCCCGCAACGGTCGCGTGCTCGACATAGGATGCGGAAAAATGTTTTTCGAGGATTTCGCGCGGGAAAGATCAGCGAAATTCAGTATAATTTCAACTGACATCGAACTACCGGCCGATGTTCTGTGCGATGGTTCAAACCTTCCTTTCAAAAAGGCGTTTGACGTTGTTATTGCGATCGACTCCTTGCACAAGTTCGATCCATCCGACGTAAAGCGCGTCCTCAAAGACAACGGTGTGTTCATAGCGGCGCTTCCAAAGAAATTCGAAGGTGAATTCAAAAAGGTGAAGATGAGAATTGTTGATTGCAGGCATATTAACGGCCGCGAGGAGGAGATTGTCAAAGTTTTCTCACATTCTCTCCAAAGGCTCTATACCGAGTAGGTACAGTCCGCTTTCGATTTTTTTCGATATCTCATTGAGAAACGTGATGTATCCGCCTTCATTTCCCGAGCCGATTATTCTCGTTTCGTGGTAGAATGTGTTGAAAAGGGTGCAAAGCTCGAGAAGGTACGATGCGATGTAATTCGGCTTGTTCTCGTTAAGCGCTTTCTTGACCGTGTAGTTGAATTTGGAGAGCTCCTTGACGATTTTCTTTTCCGTGCTGCTCTTAGGATGAAACACTCCGCTATTCGAGCCGATTTTTCTCAGTATGGACTTTATTCTCACGTTCGTGTACTGGACGTACGGACCGCTGTCGCCTTCGAAGCTCATTATCCTGTCCCAATCGAACTCGACGTCTTTCGTGCGGTTTTGCTTCAAATCGTTGAATTTTATCGCTCCGATGGCGACCTTTCTCGCCACGTCCTCCTTGTTTTCTATGTCGCGGTCCTCGAGTATTTTCATGGCAAGCGAGAACGCCTTGTCTATGACGTCTTTGAGAAGTATGATTTTTCCCTTGCGCGTTGAGAGCTTTCCGTCTTTCGTCACGACTAGGCCGAAACCGACGTGCTCGTACTTTGAAGAGTCGAAACCCATGAGCTTTGCCGCAGAAAAGACCTGCTTGAAATAGAGCGACTGCTCCTGCCCGACGACGTACAAAATCCTGTCAGGGTGGAATGTTTCTTCTCTGTATTTTATCGCGGCGAGCTCCCTCGTCTGATAAAGCGTCGAACCGTCGGATTTGAGTATGATGAGATCCGTGAGTCCGAACGGTTTCAAATCTATGTAGACCGAGCCGTCGTCGTTTGTCTTCGCTATCCCGCGCGCGAGCAATTCCTTCACGAGTTCTTTCGCCTTGCCAACGTAAAAACTCTCGCCGAGCGCGTAGTCGAACTTGACGTTGAGAAGGTCGTAGGTCTTTCCAAACTCCTTCATGCTTATGTCGACAAAGAGCTTCCAAAGCGCTTTCAACTTTTCGTCCCCGTTCTCGAGGCACTTGAAATATTCCCGTGCCTCGTCGATGAGCTCCGGATGCTTTTCAGCTTCCTTGTGGAACTTTATGTAAATGCGCGTGAGCTCGCCAATTGGGTCTTCATCGAGTTTTTCCTTGCTTGACCAGTGGATGTAGGCGTAAAGGAGCTTTCCGAACTGCGTTCCCCAGTCGCCTACGTGGTTGTCCGCCACAACATTCCATCCCGCGTAGGAGTATATGCGGCGCAGCGAGTCACCGATTATTGTCGAGCGCAGGTGCCCTATGTTCATGGGCTTCGCTATGTTCGGTGATGAGAAATCGATCACCACGGTTCCGCTTTCGCTCAACTTTTTGTCGAGAAGGTTGAACGCCTTTTCCTCGTCCATGTGGAAGTTTATGTAATGGTCCGCCAAAGTCACGTCCTTTATGAGCGAGTACTTTTTTGATGCGCTTTTCACGCTCTCGAACACGTAATCCGCGTTCTTTGAGAATGTGCAGAGGTCGGCTATGCCTTTTGGTGGCTCGAAAACGTTCGGTTGCACGCCTGCGTCCTTGAGCGCGTCTTCGCATTGTTCTTTGAATATCATGAACGGCATGGAATCACTAATAAGATTTGAATCGAAATTTATATAATCATTTATATAATTTGCAGCGATAATCTATAGGGTGAATTTTCGTGAAATGCCCATACTGCGGATATCCTGAAACGAACGTCATAGACTCCCGCGAGTCGTCGGACGGTCTCTCCGTGAGGCGGAGGCGCGAGTGCCCAAAGTGCAAGCGCAGGTTCACGACGTACGAGCGCATAGAGACAAACGTTATTGTCATAAAGAAGGACGGTCGCCGCGAGGCGTTCGACAGGCAGAAACTCTTCAACGGTGTTCAAAAGGCGTGCGAGAAGCGCCCGATACCAATGGAGGATATCGAGAAGCTTGTCAACGACGTCGAGATGACGCTGCGAGCTCGCGGCCAGGAAGTTTCCAGCAGGGAGATCGGAAACATAGTTATGAAGAAGCTCAAGAAGCTCGACAAGATAGCGTACATAAGATTCGCGTCCGTGTACAAGGAGTTTGCCGACATCGATGACTTCAAGAATGAGCTCTCGAAACTCAGCGGGAAGAAGTGAAATTTGGTCGCTTTTCCGACCAAATTCCGTTGATTTTGGTCGCTTTTACGACCAAATGAGCTCAAAAAAGGCTTAAAACTATCAGCTGGTCGGGCTTTACGATGAGGGATTTTTTGAATCCTTTCAGCTGCTTCTTTGTTTTGCTCCTTCCTCCTATCTCCACCACCAAATTCAACGGCTTTCCTATGAAGTAGTCGGGGCTTTTTCTCGCTCCCTTTATTGTATTCACCGTATAACCGCGTTTGGTGAATGCGAAAACGGCGAGGTCTTCGCGGAGTGATCCGATGTTTGGCTCTGTGCCGAGCTCGTTGCATATTGCGTATCTCAAATTTGGGTGGTAGAAGAGAACCTTTGGCGTTCCGCGAACAAGCTTGGATCCCTTTCCATATGGTTTGATTATTCTTATTATCTTCATTTTTTCGAGTGCATCAAGGAGCTCATAAACTGTTGTTTTTGACATTTCCGTCACATTTGACAGATTGTTTATACTGAGCTCTCCCGGCGGTGATGTTGCGAGTAGAGCCAGGATTTTGTTCATTGCAAACGCTTTTTCCTGAGACATCTTCAATATCGACATCGAGTCTTCGTATATCGATTTTCTTATAGAAAAGTAAAGCGATTTTTTCGCGCTTTCGGTATCGTACGTTATTGATGTCGGATATCCTCCAACCTGCATGTATTCATTGAACATGCTTTCTATCTTTGGAGAGTGCTTGGCCGTTATTTCAATGCTCTTTTCCGGATTAGTCCATTCGCTTTTTGATCGTATGCTTATGTTGTACTTCAATTTTAGGAATTCCCCGAAGCCCATTGGGTCAACATCTATGACTTCTTCGCGGCGCTCGGGTAGAAATGCCAGTGGTGCACTTCCGGAGCACACTATGGAAACTTTTGGAAACTCATCGTATATCGCTTTCACATCTCTTCTCCAATTTGGATATTTGTGAATCTCATCCACAAGAAGTATGCTGTACCCGAACCCTATGAATTTCTTGAGAATTTCGTACAGGTTCTCATCGGCGACAATTGGACTGTCGGTAGATATGTAAATCGAGTCCTTTTTGTGCTCGTTGAATATTTGAAGAAGTAGCGTCGTCTTTCCACTTCCTCTGAAGCCTCGAAGGAGCTTTATTCTCGGTTCTTTGAAAAGCCTTTTCTTGATGTCCAAAAACGTGTATCTGTGCTGGAGGGATTTCACATTTTCTCCGAGCCTCAGTGCAGTCTTCCTTATGCTTTCAATGTTCATAAATTTATTTGGTGAGAACATTTATTAATGTTTTGGTCGCTTTTCCGACCAAATTCCGTTGATTTTGGTCGCTTTTCCGACTATTTTCTCGTCTTTATCGAAATTATGTCCCCGTTTTTCAGGACGTAGTCGGCGGAGACGCGGCGCTTCGTCCGTGCGTCTATGGCGGCTATGAACTTCTTACCTATGTCCTCGTGTATCGTGTATGCGAGGTCGAGCGCAGTGCCGTTTTCGTCGAGAAGGAATGCATCTGGAAGTACGTTGCCTTTCTTGTCGCTGAAATGGACTTCGTCTTCGACAGGGTAGACGACTTTCATCTTCAATTTCCCAAAGACGAGGGTGTTGAGAACATTTTGCACTCCAGTGCTTTTCCACTTATCGAGAAATTCCTCTATGAACTTCATCGCGCTCTTTTGCTTCTCGTTGAGCTCACCAACCACTTCAAACGTCGACGCGCCTGGTATGTACTTTATCAGGCCGCGCTCGGACGCTTCCCGAAGGGCGAGCTCAATTTCTGCGGAGCACGGTATGATTTCATAGTCGAACTTTTCCTTCAACCGTCGTAGGTTCTCCTCGGCGCCCGGAACGTCTATCTTGTTTGCCGCTATGACCATCGGCTTCGATATCCTCCTCAGATGCGATATGAAATCAAGTATGTCATAGTCCTGCCACATTGAGACGGGTATGCTCACGTCAAGCGACGATTTGGAGATGGCTTTCTCAATGTCGACCTTTTTTATCCCGAGGCCTGAAAATCTTTTCTCCATAGCCGCGACGATCGTGTCGTAATCGACGCGTATGTTCTTCAACGACCGCAGTTCCCTGTTCAGAATTTCGAGCATCCAATAGTCCAGCTCGTTCTCGAGCATCTTCACGGTCTCGGAAGGGTCGAATCCCTCCGTTGGCTCACCGTCGCTGTTCGTTCGTCCGGAGATGTCTAGGATGTGAATGAGGCCGCGCGATTTCATGACGTCCTCGAGAAACGCGTTTCCGCGGCCGCGACCTTCGTGCGCTCCGCTGACGAGCCCTGCGACGTCCCAAACCTTTATCGGGATGAACCGGGTTCCATCGATACACGGCGCGTTGCGCGGATTGCATTGAACACCGAGCTCAACGTGCGGGCACTTGGCCGTAACGAACGCC
Source organism: Candidatus Aenigmatarchaeota archaeon (assembly GCA_015523085.1). GTDB lineage: Archaea > Aenigmatarchaeota > Aenigmatarchaeia > GW2011-AR5 > WALA01 > WALA01. Next base: position 22 of record WALA01000063.1, on the reverse strand, counting down.
GTTCCCTCGTTCGGCTCTATGG
>WALA01000062.1 GCA_015523085.1 Candidatus Aenigmatarchaeota archaeon | reverse complement strand
GCACCGAACTTGTTCATTCCCGTGTCAAGCTTCTTTCCTTTCACGTAAGACGATATATTTTTCTCGTCGAACCTCAGATTTGCCGTTATTGTGCCGGCGCCGAATGAGCAGTCGTCCGCGACAATCGAGTCCCCAACGTAGTTCTCGTGGAACCAACAGTTGTCGCCAACGTAGGAGTGTTTTATCTCCGTGGAGAATCCAACGACGCACTTGTCGCCTATCTGGGTTCCGGACCAAATGAGCACGTTGTTGCCAATGACGCTTCCTTTTCCTATGTAGGCGGGACCTCTTATGACCGCATTGTCGAGGACCTTGACACCGTCTTCGATGATGACGTTTCCGTAAATCTTCGCGCTGTCTGAAATCTCGGCGCTTGGTGAAATTTTTTTCTCAATTTTTTCCATGAAATGATCGAGAACACGGAGGACGTGCCACGGGTACTTTATCGCCTGCCAATATCCGTCGTAGTCGACAACGAAGACCTTCTCGCCGTCCTTTATCATTCGGTCGAGCGCCTTCTCGTAGACGTCGTCGCTTGAGCTCTCCGTGCTTTCTATGTACTCGAAAAGCTTCTTCGTGTTTTTGTGCAAGTGGAGGACAATGTTGACTATGTTGCTCGGAGGATTCTCCGGCTTCTCCACAATTCCCTTCATGTACTTTCCGTCGCGTATTATGTAGCCGCCAGGAAAGTAGTCGTTTACAACGTAACCCGTTATGAACGAAGAAGCGTCCTCGCTTTTGTACGCGTTCATCAAATTCTCGTACGCGCTTTCATCGAAGACGTCGTTCGGACTCACGAGTATGAACTCGTCATCGTTGATGAGCTCCTTCGCCGCCAACAGTGCGTCCGCCATTCCGCGCGCCTTTTTCTGCACGACGATTTTGGCGTCCTTTGCGATCTTTTCTATTCTGTCAACGTTCTCGTCGTTCGCAACTATGATTATGTCACCGTACTTCTTCGCCATGTCAATGTGGTACTCAAGAAGCGTTTTTCCCAGGAACTTGAAGAGGAACTTGTCCTCCATCAACGGAAGCATCCTCTTTCCAACACCACCGCACAAGAAAACGACTTTCATACAACCGACCTCACAATTTTTTCAAGCTTTCTTAACCATTCGTCCGTTGATTCCGGCGAGTCTGTTTCAACCATTATGCGTATGACGGGCTCGGTTCCACTTGGCCGCACGAGCGCCCATCCGTTTTTGAAATCCACCCTAATTCCGTCTATGAACGTCGCCTTTCCCATAGACCGCAGCATTTTCAACTTTTCCATGGCGGCGAACTTGTCGTCCGCGTGAATGGATGTCTTCTTGAACCAGAACGTTCTTTTGAATTCGCGCTCCTCGAATTTTGACGCGAAGATCACGATGGGTATTATCGTTTCCGGAAATGGTCCGAAGTCGCGGAAGATGTAGTGCCCGACCTGCTCCACGCCTATGTCGGCGCCTGAGCGCAAGACCTCGCGCGCGACGTTCACGTCGCCCACGGGAACCCTTATGACATCGCCCACGGTGTCTATGAGGCGCCCGCTCTCCACGGTTGTGACTATCTTCTTGGCGCCGTAAAATTTCGCCACGGCCGCCATTCCTTCGTTGTATCCGAAGAATCGTCCGTCGCAAAACACGACGCGGTCCCCGTCTCCGTCGAAACATGCCGCGAAGTCGTAATTCTTGGAGAGCTCAATCGCGCGGCCGAGTGTCTCTTCTTTCGGTTCGGAAGGACGATTCGGAAAGTTTCCGTCCGGAACGTCGTTAATTGCGTCAACATTCATTCCAAGATCGCTCAACACCTTCTTTGCTATTCCGGACATCGCACCGTTTCCGGGATCGAGAAGAATGCGAAGGTCCTTCCTGATTGGTATGTCGTGGGATTCGATGAATTTTTTTATCGCGCTTTCGTAGTTGGGCAACGGGTTCATCGCGGACTCCTTGCCTTTTCCGACGTTGTATTTTTTTGACTTGTAAATCTCCTCGACCTTCTTCTGCTCTTCCATTGAAAGCCCCGTGCGCTTGAAAATCTTTATTCCATTCCACTCCGGCGGGTTGTGGGACGCGGTTATCATAACGCCGCCGTCGAACTTCTGCGATGTGTATGCGAGCACGGGCGTCGATACGAGCCCTATGTCAACAACGTTCACACCCGTTCCGAGAATCGATTCCTTGACTATTTCGTTGAGGCGCTCGCTCGAATTTCTTGCGTCGTGTCCAATGCATATCGTTCCGCCGTTGAAGAAAGTTCCGACGGCACGCGCGACGTCCGAGAAAAATTTCAGGGACGATTCGTCTATCACGCGCCTTATTCCACTCGATCCGAAAAGCATGCTATCACTCTTTTACTCGGAATCGAACGTTTAAAAAGTTTTATTAAAAAAATTTTAATTATATTATGAATTTTTTAATAGTGGTTGTATGATAACGATAGACGGGGATTTCGGAATAGGGACGAAGGAAGTTGACATACTCAGCCGTGCCGACAAGCGCATACTCAAGCTCCTGCTCAAGCGCGACATGTACCCAATGGAGATGGCACGTGAGCTCGGAATGAACGAACAGACGCTTTACTACCACATTAAGAAATTGAAGCGCTCGGGATTCATAGTGGAGTCAAAGCGCGCGCTCGTTGGCGGGATAAAGACAACGTACTTCTCGCTGGCATCTAAGGCGTTTCTCATACGCATAGGCGAGTTTTCGCGCGTCACGCTGTCGAAAAGCGTGCCGAAGATACTTGACGGGTTCGTCAAGAACGGCCGATTGGACGCGCTTGTAATCGTTGGCTCGCCCGTGTCCCATGGAAAGTTCGGGAACGTCTCCCGCGACATAGAATCCGTTTCAGACCTCTCGATGTTTCTTGGGCACTTCGCCTACTCGGGACTCGCAACGGTGCGCGACACGAACGTCCGCGACGCGAGCAAAAACATGATAGTCGTTGGAGGGCCCGCCGTGAACACGGTGATGGAAAAGCTCAACGCGCACTTGAAAATCCACTTTGACAGGAAATGGAACATTGTGGCGAAAAAGACGTATGCCCACGAAGATGTTGGCATAGTCGTCCGCGCGAGAAATCCGTGGAACAAGAGCGCTAACGTTCTCGTTCTCGCCGGGAGGAGCTATCGCGGAACGCGCTCAGCCGTGGTTGCGCTTGTGAAGCACTTTGATGAGCTCACCGGCGCAAACGTTGTGCGTGGATATGACCGTGATTCCGACGGAGTCATAGACGAGGTAAAGATTTTGGAGTGATGATTATGAATGTTGTGATCGAGAGAAGCGCAAAGATAATTGTTCCTGATTCCGACATACCGGAGCATGCGAGAGCCGTGGGCTTTTACAATCCGGCGATGAAGACGAACCGTGACATAAGCGTTGCCGTCGCAAAGAGCTTTGTTTCCGGCGGTCGTATGTTTGACGCCTTTACGGCCACGGGGATACGCGCAATACGGTATTACAAGGAAGTTGGTGGCGAGGTGCACGCGTGCGATGTGAACCCGCGCGCACTCGAGCTTGCGAAGAAAAACGCGAAAATGAACGGGGCAAAGATAATCTTTCACGCGGCCGATTGGCGGACGCTCAACGAAGGTTTCGATTTGATAGACATAGACCCATACGGGAGTCCGGTGGGACACGTTAGCAGTGCGTTCAGAAAGATTCGTCGCGGTGGGCTTTTGTTCGTCACGGCGACGGACGTCGCTACGCTCAACGGCGTTTATCCCAAAACGTGCATGCGGCGGTACTGGGCGAAAAGCGCGCGCGTTGAATGGTCAAAGGAGCTCGCCACGCGCATACTTCTGTCGTTCGTCATGCGCGAAGGCCTGAAATACGACAGGGCGTTCGAGCCGATTCTGAGCTATCAAGAGCGCCATTATGTCCGCGTTCTCGGCCGCGTTTTAAGGGGTGCTTCGAAGTCGGATAAGCTTTTGAATTCTTTCAAGCGCACGGATTACGGATTTATTTACATGGGAAAGCTCCACAATCTCAATGGCGTTGAGACGCGTGGTATTAAGATTCTCGAAATCGCCAAAAACGAGATAGACGTCCCATTCTATCGCGACGTTCACGTGATATCGAAAAAATATAAATGTCCGCTTCCAAAAATTGATGACATAATCGAGCGCTTGGAGAGGAGAGGATTCAAGGCGTCGCGCACGGTATTTTCACCAACGGGGATTAAGACGGACGCAAACGAGGGAGATATCGTTGATGCAATGAAGGGTGAATGAAATGAAGCTCAGCCGGGAATTCTACAATAGGAGCACGATTAAGGTCGCTCGCGAGCTGCTCGGAAAGAAACTCGTGCGCGTTCTCAATGGACGAAAACTCAGCGGCATGATCGTCGAGACAGAAGCGTACATAGGGCCGAAGGACAAGGCATCACATTCCTACGGCGGACGGATGACGGAGAGGAATGCGGTTATGTTTGGGCCACCCGGGCACGCTTACGTTTATCAGATATATGGAATGTACTTCTGCCTGAACGTCGTGACGCGTCCCAAGGGAAAGCCGGAGGCGGTTCTAATACGCGCACTCGAGCCGATAGACGGCGTCGATGCGATGAAAAAATTCCGAAATGGGCGCACTCTCACAAACGGTCCGGGACGGCTGTGCCAGGCGCTCCGCATCGACAAAACGCTCAACGGCGAAGACCTCACAGGGAGTGTTCTTTACATTGAGGACTACGCCACTCCGAAGCGCATAGTTTCCACGACGCGCGTCGGAATAGATTACGCTGAGGAGTATAAGGACAAGAAATGGCGGTTTTACATATACGGAAATATATTTGTCAGCAAAAAGTAATAATTTTAAAAACTTTTCCTACCCACCATTTTTATGAGCATCGACATAAAGATTTACGACAGGCCGAACGGGGACTTTTACAGAGCTCACCCGAGAACCAAGTATTACTCAACATTGATCGACAGAAGCGACATGAGTAATCCTTACTTCAAAATCGCTAAATCAAAATTTCTTGTTGCCTATCGAGACGGGCGCCCGGTTGGGCGTGTGGTCGTCAGTGTAGACGATTTGTACAATGAGGAGCATGAGAAACGGGGCGAATAGCCCGTTGCGTGGTTCGGATGGGTTTCGTTCGACGACACAGATGTCGGAGAGAAGCTCATGGAAGCGGCCCTTGAAACCGCGAAGAACCTCGGAAATGATGATACTCTAAGATACAAGGATCTGAAATATTTGATTGGTCCTGGTAGGCCGAATGAAAACGGCGTCGTTGGATTGCGCACGCGCGGAAGCTTCGTTTACTTCATGGAGCCGGACCATCCAATAGAGTACAAAAAAGTGTTCAATAATTGGGGCGTTGAGAATTACTGGATTGCCGTCCGCGTAAAGCACAGTGGAAAGGATGAAAACAAAAGAGGCTTGAATAATGTAAAAAATAAAATAGAAATGGCGAGGAGAGAAACTGCGAAGTACATAGAAAGAGTTCCTGTGCGCGATATCGGAAAGTACTTGAAAGACATAAAGAAGGTCTACGATGAGGCATGGTCAACTGAAGAGCATCCAGATGGGAGGAAGATGACGGACGAAGAGTTCTATTCGATGGTCTCCGGGCTCAAACTACTCGCTCCATTCGGATGGAACGAAATCTATATCGCACACTACAACGACAAGATAGTCGGGGTGAACGTGGCCATACCGGATTTCAACGAGTATTTGACCAATTCTCATGGAGCGCTGAACGAGCTTTACAGAGTGCTTGCGGGAAAGTTCAGGCATCCGAAGCGCATACGCGTTCTCATATCGGGTGTCATGGACATAGGAAACGACTTGACCAAAAGCCTTCTCGAAGCGGGGCTTATGGCGCACTTTCTCGATGGCAAAGACGATTATGAAATAGACGCTTCTCAACTTGCCATGAGAAACAGGAAGGTAATACTTCCGATAATAGGACTCTGGGGAGCGATAAACGGAAAAGACGAGGAGGCGAAAAAACTGATTTCGTACATCCGCTCACACGAAAGCCAAAAGGAGAATGTCGATAAGATCGTCGAGACACTTGGCGACGATGTTTCCGTTGCCGAGGTTCTCCGCCACGAGCTTTAATTCTATTTAAATGTTGAACGCAAATAAAATGCTATGAAGTTCAAATTCATAGTCAACCCGAAATTCGGCGAAGAGCCCACGAACATAAAAATCGAAACGATAAAGAACATGTTCTCGGGTGAGGACGTTGACATATACCTCACGAGTGATAGGAAGTCGACGATAGAAGAGGTGGCTTCGTCCGATGCAGACGTTGTTGTTTCTGTTGGCGGCGACGGAACGCTGAACGAAGTTGTCAATGGAGTGATGAGGGCGAAGAAACGCCCAATCCTCGGCGCAATACCGTTCGGGACGTCAAACGTTTTCGCGAATGAGCTCGGCATACCATGGGACACGAAAGAGGCGTGCGAGCGCATACTTCAGGGAAAGACGAGAAAGATAGACATAGGCGTTGTGAACGACGAGCATTACTTCTTCATGTGGTCTTCGCTCGGAATAGATGCGAAGATATCGAAGCTCGTTGAGAAGCACAAGGACGACAAAAAGTACTTCCGCGGTCTCATATTCGTCTACTACGGACTGAAGGAAATTCTGAACTACTACCACCCGCCGAAACTTTCCGTCGAGCTTGACAACGGCTACCGTGGAACGGGAAACTTCGTTATAGTTTCAAACGGCTCGCACTACGCGGGGAAGTACACGCTCACTTCCGACGGCTCGATAGACGATGGCTATCTCCACGTTTTCATATTCAGAAACAGCAATCCATACTCCATAGCAAAGCATTTTGCGGGAATATTCCTCGGAAAGCACATGAAGTTCAAGGAAATGACATACAAAAAAGCGAAAAAGGTGGATATATCTTTCACTCATCCTGTGTGGATGCACGTTGACTCCGAGCCGATGAAGGTTTTCAACTACAGCGCAAGAGTGCTTCCCGGTGAACTTGAATTTCTGTGCTAATCATCTTTTCCTTGATTTCTTGCGCGCGCTCTTTTTTCTCGTTTTAGTTTTCTTTGATGAGCTCGCTGACTTCCTTGGCTTGCTCTTCGATTTCTTCTTCGCGGCTTTCTTTTCCTTCATCTGCTCCTTCTTCATCTCCATCTCTTCCTGCTCGCGCGCCTTCTCCTCGACTTCCTTTTCGATGCCGAGTGCCTCGACGATTTCCTTGTACCTGTTCCTTATCGTGACTTCCGTGACACCCACTGTGTCGGCAACGCCGCGCTGTGTCCTCCTTTCGCCTTCGAGGACGGACGCGATGTATATGGCTGCCGCAGCGCATCCTGTCGGCCCCTTCCCCGAGATTACGTCCTTTTTCTTTGCCTTTTTGAGTATGTCGATGGCGCGGACTTGAACTTTGTCGCTGAGGCCGAGCATGGACGCGAACCTCGGTATGTACGTCTCCGCGCTCGATGGAAGTATTTTTATCCCCATCTTTCTCGAAATGTACCTGTACGTCCTGCCGAGCTCACGCTTCTCTATTCCGGACGCCTGTGATATCTCCGTGAGCGTTCGCGGAGAGCCGTACTCCCTGCAAAGCGAATAAACGATTGCGGCGATTATGGATTCTATAGAACGTCCGCGTATGAATCCCTTTTCGAGCGCCTTTTCGTAAAGCTGAGCGGCCTCTTCGTGAAGCGTCTTCGGGAGTCCTAGATACGAGACGAGTCGCTCGAGCTCACCGAGCGCAAACGATAGATTTCTGTCCTTTGATGTAAGCAGCCTCTTCTGCCACTTTCTTATCCTGAAGAACTGGCTCCTCTTCTTGGCGGGAACGCGGAAAAGTTCTGTGACGCCCTTTCCAATTTCCGTTGAAAGGCCTTTGTCGTGGCGCTTGTGAGTGAGTGGTGCGCCTGTTCTAGCGCGCTTTTCCTTCTGCTCTGAATCGAACGCGCGCCAGTCCTGAGTAGTGTCTATCATATTGTCCTCGATGACGAGCCCACAGTGCGCGCACACGGTCTCGCCGGTTTTTGGATCGTGGTAGAATTCGGTTGACCCGCATTCGGGGCATACGAGTTTTTTTTCGGCCATAAAGACACCTCTAAATTGTTACTAAAAAATGGTTATGGCATACCAACACATAACCTTTTAAGCTTTTGTGCAGAAAACTTTAAATACTTTTCGGTTGTATTCGACAAACAACGTTTTTATGCCTGAATGGCGGTGATTGCTATGAGGTCCACGATTTCTCGCTCTTCGCATCCGCGACTCAAGTCGTTGACGGGTCGTTCGAGTCCTTGTATTATCGGGCCGATCGCCTCGTATCCACCGAGCCTTTGAACGAGCTTGTACCCTATGTTTCCCGAATTTAGATCGGGGAATATGAGGACGTTTGCCTTGCCGACGATCGTGCAGTCACTCCACTTTATCTTCCGGACTTTCGGCGATAGCGCGGCGTCAACTTGAATCTCGCCGCATGCCTGAACACCTGGGTGCAGCTTCTTGAAAATCTTGTAGGCTGTGCGCATGTCCTCCGCCGCTATGCCGGAACCGTTCGTGCTGTATGACAGGAACGCGACTTTTGGCTTTATTTTGAGCATCTTCGCCGTCTTGAGAGTGTCGTGAGCTATGTACGCTATGTCATCGGGCGTCGGGTGTATGTTGACGGCGCAATCGGCGAAAAGCATGACGTCGCGATTCTTTCTCATTATGAATGCGCCTGATGCCTTGTGACCGCTGTTGAGTATTTGAAATGCGGGAAGAAGTGTGTCGCGTGTTGGATGAATTGCGCCAGACACAAGTCCGTCGACGTATCCCTCCTCAACGAGCATTGTTGAGAAGTAGTTTACCTTCTTCATCAACCGCTCCGCCTCTTCGTACGTGACCTTGCCGTTCCGAAGCTTGTAGAACTTGTCAACGAGCTCAGATGCGGTCGATCGTTCTATGATCTCGACGCCGAGCTTCTTCAATTTCGAAATCGGAGCTCCCTTGGTTTCGACGACGGCTATTTTTGCTATCTTGTGCTTCATCACGTACTTTATAGCGTTGAAAACACGCTTGTCCTCAGATTCGTTAAGAAGTATTTTCTTATCACGCTTTTTCGCTTCCTTTTCAATGTCTATCATCTTATCATCCTCCTGTGAGCGAACTCGACATCCTTCTTCATCACGGTGTTCCTTTGCGCGAACTTCGACGCATCCAGCGCATTGCGCGCTAGCGTCCTTGCGTACTCGTCCGCAAAGTACTTCAACTCGTCGAGGGCGCTTGACGAAAGCCGAGCTCCCAATTTTTTGGCTATTTTGAGAATGGGATATTCCGGCAGCATGCTTATTTTTATTTATAAAATTTTAAATCTATATGTAAGAAGAATTAAACCAGGAGGTTGTCACAATGGAAGAAAAAACGTTTACTGAGGTCAAAAATCTCAAGCCGGGACGATACGTTCTCATAGACGGCGTTCCGTGCACGGTGACGAACATACAAATTTCACGCCCCGGAAAGCACGGCGCGGCAAAGGCCCGCGTTGAAGCTGTGGGTGTTTTCGACGGCCAGAAGCGTGTCATCGTGAAACCGTCGGGAGACAAGATACCCGTGCCTATAATAAATAAGAAATCAGCCCAGGTCATTTCCATATCGGGAGACATGGCGCAGCTCATGGACGTCGAGACGTACGAGATGTTTGACGCAAAGATACCAGACGACATAAAAGGCAAAATACAGGAAGGAGGGGAGGTCATAACTTGGAGGTTCGGCAACCTCGTTATGATAACAGGCGTTAAACAATAGGTGATAAACTGAAGATCGCTGTTGGTGTGGACCCCGGAAACACCGTGGGGCTCGCCATATTCGACCTGTCCGGTCGCGAAATTCTCATATCGAGCGCAAAGAGCGTCGACATGAATTGGGCTATAGACCGCATACTGGACTCTGGCACGCCCGTGATAATCGCCACGGACGTTACCCCGGCGCCGTCGTACGTCAAGAAGCTCGCATCCGTTTTCTCGGCGAAACTTTTCGTTCCGCGCAGGGACATGAGCGTTCGGCTCAAAGATGAGCTCACAAAGACGTTCACGTTCAACAACGACCACGAGATGGACGCGACCGCCGCCGCCATCTACGCACTCAAGCACTATGCCCAAACGTTCAAGAAGGTGGACGAGCGCGTTCCCGCGGAGCTCCGCGATTTCGTGAAAGCGGGTCTCGTTCTCGGAGAGTTTGCGAGCATCGATGATGCCATGCGCACGCTCGATCGTGAGCTCCATGAGACAAAAGTCGAGCGCCGCAGGGCTGAGAGGAAAACAGACATCGACGTATCAAAGCTCTTTGAAAGGATTGCGGAGCTTAAACGGGCGTATGCGCGGCTTCTCGTTGAAAACGATGAGCTTAAGAGGACGTTGCGCATTCTGAAGAACCGACCGAAGATTGTGGTGCGCGAAGAGAGTTGTGCGCGGTTGAAAGTTGAGATAGAGCATCTCAAGGAGCTCGTGGAGAAATTCAAGAATGCGTCTCTCGAAAAATTTTACGAGGTCGTTGAGATCGATAACTACGGGAAATCGGCCGTTCTAAGCGCGAACGTTTCCGGAAAAATCGTGCGCGTTCTGAAAAACACGGGGAATCCAAAATATCTTGAGGATGTGAAACTCATAATAGCCAACTTTCCCATAGACGTGGGGGTTCCCGTGGTTTCGGAGGACAACGTTAACTTAATTAAGGTGGAAAACAAATTATATATAAGAAAGGATGAAGTTGAAAAAATACTGCGCTATCATAGTGGATTTTTGAACTGGATAAAAAAATACAAGAAGAGATACCATGGCGAGAAATAAGTCAAGCAAAAGAGGTAAACACACTCAAAAGCGAGCTCCGAAGCGCACCAAGAAGCGCTCAAGGAGTAAACGAGTACACGATGGTGAGATCTACTCAAAGCTGGGAGAAACGAAGAAAATGGTGAAGGCGCGGCTAGAACGCGAGAATAAGTTGGACAAGAAACTTTCCGACCTTCTTGCCTTCTTCGTGAAATTCAACCTTTTCCTCATACCGCTTTATCTCATATCCTACTATCACATAGACCTTTCGT
>WALA01000061.1 GCA_015523085.1 Candidatus Aenigmatarchaeota archaeon | reverse complement strand
GTGTATATTCCGCCGACCTTGTTTCCTATCTCGTATGAGACCTCTATGAACATGTCCGCCTTTATCATTCACGCCACCTCGAAAGATTCCTGACCTCTGCCCGCGGGTTCTTCGATTTTAGCACCGCCGATGCGACGAGGACTCCAACCGCGCCGAGTTCGTACGCCTTCTTCACGTCTTCCTTCGTGCTTATGCCGGCGCCACACAAGACCTTCGCGCGCACGCTTTCCACAGTTCTCGATATTACGGACGGCTCGACTTCCGAGACAGAACGTCCTGTTCCAATGAGCTCCGGGGGCTCAATTGCAATGTAATCTGGGTGCAGCATGTCTATTCTTTTCGCTTCCCGGACGGATGACGCGCACACGATTGTTTCAAGCCCTATTGACTTGCAGCGCGACACGGTTTTTTTCAGCACGTCCATCTTGAGTTTTCTCTCGGAGTGGTTGAGCAAAGTGCCCCTCGCTCCCACCTTCTTCACCGCCTCCGGGAGAATCCAGCCGGTGTGAGCTCCGTACGGCACGGGGTCAATGTGTTGGGCGTAGACGGGAACTTTGTGCTTTGTGACTCTCCATATCTCCGTTGGTTGGACGGCGAGTGAAACGTTCTTGAACTCCTTGCATATTTTCGCCAACGATTCAAGCGACCGACCAACTCCGTGTTCGTACGCCTTTGTGTTGATGAGTATCGTTTCAATCACCATGAACAATTTTCGCGAGCTTTTTCAAGAGCCCCGTGGGGTTTTCGTTCATCCACACCGTTCGCCCGATTGTCGTTCCCGCCGCGCCCGATGCCATTACGTCCTCAACGAATTTTATTGCGTCGTCGTCGGATTTCGGCGGTCCTCCAGCGGCAAACACGGGCCGGAATGACGTTTTCACAACCTCCTCGAACGTTTCGCGCGAGCCCGTGTAGTACGTCTTTATGAAATCGAATCCGAGCTCGCATCCGAGCCGGGTAGCGTATTGCACCACGTCGACGCGGTATCGGTTCTTCGTCCTCGGGTACATGAATCCCATAAGAGGGAGATTGTACTTTTTTGCCTCCTCCTTGACGCGCGGAAGCTCCCTAAGCATCTCGTGCTCGTACGGAGAGCCGACGTACACCGTGTACGCAACCGCGTCCGCGATATCGCGCGCCTCCTTGACGCTTGTCACGAGTGTTTGGAGCTCCTTGTCGCTGAACGGTGTCTTGGCAGTGAGCTTGACGATTTTTATGAACTTCTTCGGCAGATGCTCATGTTCGAGAACGTATTTCATTGCGCCGATGTGCATCATAATTCCGTCTGCGCCGCCCTTCCGCGCGATTTCCGCTATCCTCAACGGATCGAGGTTTATGTTCTTGTAAGCGCTCGGACCGTGCTCAACGGCGTGGTCGAATGCGATGAAAATCTTTTTGTTGAGCTTCATAAAGTCACCATAATTATTTATGCGTGCATCAATAAATAAATTTATGAGCGAGGACATTGCAAAGAAGAACTTCGAGGACATGTACCAATTGTACAAACACTATGATGATAGAAGCGACCCATTACAGGGGCATCCGCCACTTGGTTCGTACTCTAAACGAATGCCAAAATAATCGTACAAGGTAAAATTATTTATTCTATGCAGTACAAGATATGATAGAGGTGAGAATATGATAAGAGTTCTTGTAAACGGTATGGGCGTCATAGGAAAGCGCGTTGCTCTCGCCGTGAAGAAGCAGGATGACATGGAGCTCGTTGGAATAAGCGATGCCGCTTTTACGGGTCCTATTAGGACGCTTCTCAGCGAGCACGGTGAGCTCTACGGCACGAAGCTCTACTGTTCGGCGCCGCAGTTTTACGACTCCATGAAGGAGCAGGGCATTGTCGAAGGCCTTCTAGAGGACTTGCTCAAGTCCGGCGGAGTTGACGTTGTCGTGGACGCGAGCCCAAAGGGAATTGATGCGAAGAACAAGGAGATGTACAAGAAGTACGGCGTCCGTGCCATATTCCAAGGCGGAGCGAGCGCCGACATAGCGGACGTTTCTTTCAATTCGTACACGAATTATGACGAGGCGCGTGGGAAGCAATTCGTTCGCGTTGTGTCGTGCAATACGACATCGCTTGCGCGGACCATCGGATCTCTTCACAAGAAGTACGGTGTCGAGCGTGCGTTTGTCACACTCATACGACGCGCGACTGATCCACCGAAAGTCAAGATCGGACCCATAAATGCAATTGTGCCTGACTTGAAAGTGCCGTCGCATCACGGTCCAGACTTGAAAACGGTCTTGCACGGCGTGGATGTTTTCACAATGGCCGTAAAAGTCCCTGAGACGCTCACGCACGTTCACGTTGTCGAAGCGACACTGAAGAAGGAGATAACAACGGACGAACTCCTCGAGACGTTCAACGAGCATTCCAGAATAAACGTTTTCAGCGCCGGACACGGATTCGGAAGCAACGCCGAGATAATTGAAGCCATGCGAGACCTTGGACGTCCAAGGTATGACATGCCGGAAGTTGCCGTGTGGAAGGAGCTCACCCACGCCGAAGGGAACAAGGTCTACTGGATGCACGCCGTCCACTCGGAGTCGATTGTTATACCGGAGAACATAGACGCCATAAGGGCCATGTTTGAGCTCGCCTCGCAGAGCGAATCCATTGAGAAGACGAACAAGGCAATGGGAATAATGAAGCTCAATCTCTGAGAGATCTTTTCTTTTATTTTTTCTAAAATTTCTTTCTTCAACTTTTATGAGCTCCGAAAGATCACAGAACCGTATTGGGAGAAAGAATATCTGTCGATGTGACTATCTGGTAAAATATCAGCGCGAACAAGAAGAGAAGCTCACAAAGGAAGACATATATGAGATTGCGAAAGCAGTGTATGAAATCATTAAACCAGAAATAGACGAAATCAGACATGAGCTCAACGTTATCAAGCGAAGTAGAGGCACAGTTATTATCGCTCCGAGACCATCTCGCGTGCGTCACAGCTTTGAAACGGACAACGGAATAGAATAGTTGCGCAATGAGTGGTTTCGTTATAAATAGAATCTTTCTTTTTTTCTATTTCTTAGTGATGAACAATTTTCACATTTAAATACTTTTCCTTCCAAAAATTTGGAATATAAATTGAAATTTAGAACGTGATGAGGTGGTTGTGTGAAAGAAATAAACGCGAAGGAAAAGAAGAGTGCAGTGGATGCGCTGGAGAATGAGCTCGGTGGGCTCTGGAACTATTTCAATGAAAATGAGATAACAATTGACACAAAAAATAGTAAAATAATTGTGCGACCGGTGTTGGTAGGTGACGGAAAGAGAATCGAGTACGAAGTGCACGTTGGCGTGAAAGGTGAAGGAGCAACTTATAGCGTAAGAGTAGACGGGGATTTGTACAATCTGATGAGAGTTGCT
>WALA01000060.1 GCA_015523085.1 Candidatus Aenigmatarchaeota archaeon | reverse complement strand
TCATCATGCGTCTTAAACCAGCACTCTATCATTATCATGTGGTCTCCACTGGACGTGTAGAGGCTGAGAACGTCGCCGCGCCGCTTGAGCTTCCTTATGACGGTCAATAGCTTCTCCGGCGTCGTGTCTATTCCTATGAGCGCGTCTATGTTGTACCCTATCGATTTCGGGTCAACGATTATCGTGTATCCGCGTATCGAGCCGTTGGCTTCGAGCTTCCGCACCCGCTTCCTGACGGCCGCCTCCGTGACGCCGAGCTTCTTCGCCATGTCGACAAAGCTCATTCTGGCGTTCTTGAGCATGAGCTCCAACAGCTTTTTATTCGAAATTCGAACCATAAAGTATTTATAACGGAAAACTTTATATAGTTTTCGGTACTTATATACTTAGGTGATATAAATGGAACAGGAAAATAGAATACCTCTTCTTGGGGAAAAATTCCCAGAACTCGAAGTTCAAACAACGCACGGAAAGATGAAACTTCCGGAAGCGTTCAAGGGAAAGTGGTTCGTTCTTTTCAGCCACCCAGCGGATTTCACGCCCGTGTGCACAACAGAGTTCGTCGCATTCCAGCTCAGGTACGACAAGTTCAAGGAGCTCGGAACAGAGCTCATAGGGCTTTCAATAGACCAGGTCTTCAGCCACATGAAGTGGATCGAGTGGATCAAGGAGAACATAAAAGTTGACGGAAAGCCGGTGGAAATAAAATTCCCGGTCATAGCGGACGACGTCGGAAGCGTTTCAGCGAAGCTCGGCCTCATACACAAGGCGAAGGGAACGAACACGGTGCGCGCGGTGTTCATCGTGGACCCGAAGGGAAACGTGCGGGCGATTTTGTACTACCCACAGGAGCTCGGAAGGAACGTCGACGAAATCCTCAGGATGGTCAAGGCGCTCCAGATAAGCGACAAGAATGGGGTTGCAATGCCGCACAACTGGCCTAACAACGAAATCGTTGGCGACCACGTGATAATACCGCCAGCATCGTCCGAAGAGGAGAGGAAGAGTCGTCTCGACTCCAAGGAGAAGGGAAAGATAGAGTGCTTTGACTGGTGGCTCTGCCACAAGTCGCTCTAAATCTTTTTTCTTTTTTTTTGGT
The DNA here is from genome assembly GCA_015523085.1 of Candidatus Aenigmatarchaeota archaeon. Lineage (GTDB taxonomy): Archaea > Aenigmatarchaeota > Aenigmatarchaeia > GW2011-AR5 > WALA01 > WALA01. The sequence continues at coordinate 2,069 of WALA01000060.1, read as the reverse complement.
GATGCAATGAGAGAAATCAAACCTGGCGTGTTCTTAATAGACGTTCAAGACCCGGAGCGGAGAGTGTTCGACTCGCTCTTCCCGACAGACAGGGGAACGACGTACAACAGTTACATCGTAAAAGGCGAGAAGGTGGCTCTCATAGACACGGCCGACCCGTCGAAAAAAGATGAATTCGCACGAGAGCTCAGCAAAGTGGACCGGATAGATTACATAATTTCCAACCACTCCGAGCAAGACCACTCAGGACTCATACCGTTCGTGCTCGAAAAATTCCCGAACGCGAAAGTCATAGCGACGAAAAAAGGCCGCGAGTTCTTGACGGATCTGCTCGGCCTCAAAGAGGAGAATTTTATCGAAGCAAGTGAGCTCGACCTTGGGGGGAAGACGCTCAGGTTCATAGAGTTCCCATGGGCGCACTGGCCGGAAACCATGGTCACATACCTTGTCGAGGACGGAATTCTTTTCAGCTGCGACGTCTTCGGATCGCACTACACGTTCAGCGACATTTGGTACGATGATGAGGCGTATGAGTACGCAAAGGAATACTACGCCGAAATCATGATGCCGTTCCGGACAATCATTGCAAACGACTTGAAGAAGCTCGATGAGCTCGACATAAAAATGATATGTCCAAGCCACGGGCCACTGCATAAAGACCCGGAGAAGATAATCTCGATGTACAAGGATTGGACGTCAAACGAGGCGAAAAGAGAAACTACCGTCCTCTACGTTTCCATGCACAACAGCACGAAAATCGCAGTGGAAAAATTAGTTGAAGGGCTTACCGGAAAGGTGAACGTCGTTGACATCTCAAAAGGCATATCGATGCTCAAGTACCTAGTCGATGCCGACACGCTCATCATAGCGACGCCAACGGCTCTCGGAGACGCGCACCCGCTGATGCTCTTTGCATCGTCCATAATAAGCGCGTACAGGCCGAAGATCAAAAGGGTCGCATTCGTGGTTATGTACGAATGGGGAACGCGCGCAGACAAGACGCTCGAGGGCATCTTTAAAAATTATGAGATTGTAGATACAATTAGGATAAGGGGCAAGCCAAGCGGCTCGGACTTCGAGTCGATAAAGAAGCTTGCCGAAAACCTGAATAAGAGGTGAATTGAAATGATGGGAAAAATACCGCAGGAAATCTCGGATGACGCGGATTTACAGATACTCCGCACGGGAATAATAGCCGAGCTCGACGCCATAAACCTTTACGAGCAGATGGCCGCGAAGGCGAAGAATGAGAAGGTGAAAAAAGTTCTTCTTGACATCGCACGTGAGGAGAAGGCGCACGTCGGTGAGTTCCAGACATTGCTCTTCGAGCTCGACCCAGAGCAGGTGAAGGAGTTCGAGGACGGAAAGAAGGAAGTGGAGGAGATGGAATGAAGGTCTTCAAATGCAACGTTTGCGGAAGCGTTGTTGAGGTTTTGCACGAAGGCGAAAGGCCGTTCTGCTGCGGCCAGCCGATGGAGGAGCTCACCGAGCAGTACAAGGAAGGCGACAAGCACGTCCCCGTAATTGAGTGGAACGACGGATATCTTGTGAAAGTCGGAAACGTCCCGCACCCGATGGAGGAGAACCACTACATCGAATGGATTGAGCTCATCGTCGACGGAGTCGTGCACAGGAAGTACTTGCATCCAGGCGACAAGCCGGAAGCGTTCTTCAAAGTCGCAAAAGGAACGAATGTCAGAGCTCGCGAGTTCTGCACACTTCACGGTTTGTGGAGATCGTGAATTCCGTCCTTTTAAATTTTACTTTTCAATTTATGTTATGGAGAAAGTTGCTCTTGTTTCTGGCGGTTCGTCTGGCATAGGAAAGGCCATAGCCAAATCATTCATGAAAGACGGGTATCATACAATCGTTTTTGACATTAAACAGCCGGATTACGACGTGGAATACCACAACGTAGATATAAGGAGCGAGGAACAGATAAAGAAAGCGTTTGACAAAATAAGTAAATTAGATGTTCTCGTAAACAATGCCGGCGTATACCTTCAGAGAAATGTCGAGGACACTACAAAAGAAGAGCTGGATTGGATAGTGGATACTAATTTCAAGGG
>WALA01000059.1 GCA_015523085.1 Candidatus Aenigmatarchaeota archaeon | reverse complement strand
GGACACAAATAATTGATAATTAACTATGTCAACATCTTTGATATCATTTGCTAAATTTACAAATTTTTCCATGATCTCGCCAATTTCTTTTCCATTTGAGCCGGAATTTTCAATTTTTGATTTCCACAACCCATCATTATAAATCAGTATATCCGATGGGGAACTCAAAAACCCTTCTGGTATGAATTTTACCATAAAAACAGCATCATCTCCTTTATTGTGAATTTCTAAAAACATTTTTCTGATTTGACGGGGCAGTTGATTGTGCAGTTCAATGTATTCTTCTTCATTCTCAGGCGATTTGTTTTTTTGATCTGACAAGTATTCCATTCTACCTTTGATAATTTCCTTCATTTTGTTCATTTTTATTTTTTCTATCATTGAGGTTACTTTTTCTTTGCTCAAATTTTCATTTTTTGTTATGTATTCTTTAAATGCATCTATATTTTGTTTTCTCGACGCCTCTAAAAGCATCGCTGGGAATCCGTCCATTTCCATCGTGAATGCATCTCCATAATCCACATTGGATTTGGTAAGCAATTCCTTCCATTGAGCGATTATTTCTTTCGTTTGTTTTAAATCCTGACCAAGATATCCATCAACAGATGTTTCTTCTGAAATGATCTGTATGTGGTTCACTAATTTTTCGTAATTATCTATATTCATCAATGCACCAGCCGTTGCTTCCAATGAGTATATCTCTCTTCCAAGTTTGTATTTTAATCCGATTTTTATTGGACTTAATTCAATCTTGTCTTCCATTCGACCCGTCCTCAAAACATCATCTTGTCGTTGAAATACATTTCGAGCATTCCAAATACTTTATGAGCTCTGTTCTCATCTTCAATCGGAATCACTACGGGTGGGGTGTCTCTGAATGGTATGCTTCCGACGCTTGGCAGAGTCAAAACCTCCTTCTCACCATCTTTTCCCGACTGATGCACTTTAAACGTGATAGGATTCCCTTCGATGGTTGCGTAATACTCACTAAAATCTGTTCCAATCGCGCTCGGCCCCTTTTTCGGGTTTTCTTTGGAACCAAAATATATTGAAATACTAGAATCTACGTTTGGTTTGTCTTCTACTTCGTATATTCTCAACTTCCAGTTGTCGTCTTCTTTGAATTGATACACTTTGGACATCTGTACATTGCTGTTCAAAACCTTTTCATTCAATGTGACAGAATCTTTCCCAACTTCAATGCTTTCCACGTCCATTTTGTATTTGATTGGTATTCCATTGTTCGGGAGTATTGTTGTGCTGTACTCGTTGCCTTTTTCGAGTACGAGCAGTGTCGGATCTGATTTGAACGGAATGTACGTTGCGTACGGTTTCGGGCTTTTTATTAATGATTCGACTATGAGAGAACGTTCGTCAGTCATAGCTATGTAAGATGGGAAAAGCGCTATGTAAAATTTTCTTTCCGATTTTGTTGTCATACGTTTTATATCATCGTTATCTTTAAAAACGTTACTTTTGAGTGATTATTTAAAAAGATTTCTTTCGCGTAGCTAATTTTTACCCGAAAATGCCGAGACTCAGAAGCGTGACTATCGTCCCGGCCATCAAAACGCCGAGAACGGACGCGACGAACCCCTTCTTCCAGTCCATTCCGAGAATCCACGCGAGCATTGAGCCCGTGTACACGCCAGAGCCCGGTAACGGAATCCCTATGAAAATTGCAAGACCGAGGAATCCGAATCGGTCCACGTACGGCTTTCCCCGACGGCGCGTCGACTCAATCTTCCTTTGCACGAATTTAAATCTCTTCAAGAATTTGCTGTAAAAGAGCTCAAGCGAGAAGTAAACGGGAAAGAATATCAATGAGTTGAGAACGAGTATGAAGGGAATTGACGAGAGTTGCCCGCGCGCGACTGCGAGAGGGATCGCCCCACGGAGCTCTATCCATGGAATGACCGTTACGAGCACGCTTAAAATGTCCATGGAATTATTTGTTTCTCCGAGTTTATAAGTTTTATATCTTCTTCCACATGTACGCTCCGCGCAACGTGTACCCAAGCTTTTCGTAGTACTTTCGGACACCGACGCCGCTTATTATGTTGATGGAGTCCATTCCAAGACCCTTTGCGATTTCTTCCGCCTTTGCCATGAGCGATCGTCCGAGTCCGTGGTGCTGTGCGCTTTTTTCATTCTTCCTCCCAAGGGGAACTTGCTTACCGAATACGTGCAACTCGCGGATGAGCGCGCTTCCCTCGAGATTGCTTGGTGGCTCCGATGGTATGCGCAACCTGAGAAGTCCCCATATCGCGTTCTCAGTTTCGTACGAAATGAAATACTCGTCACCTTCCGATGCTTTGTACTTTTCAACGAGGAGCTCTGGCGTTTTTCCAAAGTCCTCGGGATGGCGTCCTATCTCGCGGCATCTTATGCAGTTGCACCTGAGTCCGCGTGATTCCATAATCTCGTGGACTTTCTGCCTCAGGTTTGTCATGTTCGGTCCGGCGACAATTTTCTTTGACGAAATGTCGCGCTGAATGCGCTGTATCCTCACCCACTTTGGTATGTGCGTCTTTATTTTTATGAGCAGTTCGATTGTCTCGTCAACTGTGAGCGGTTCGTACTCGCCGCGCTTCCACAGCTCGTACAATTCGGTTCCCGGAATGACGAGTGTCGGATAAATTTTCAATAGGTCGGGACGGAATCTTTCATCCTCGAAGATTTTCATGAAATCCCGGTACTCCTTTTCAAGGTCTTTTTCGAACAGTCCGGTTAGACCTGGCATCATGTGGTAGCACACTTTGAAAGCGTTGTCCTTCGCGAGTTTTGTCGCCTTCACGCTTTCATTGACGTCGTGGCCTCGCTTCACGGCTTCGAGTATGCGGTCGTCCGTTGACTGAACGCCGAGCTCAACTCGCGTTGTTCCGTACCGAAGCATTTCTTGGATGTGCTCATTGTGGCAGTAGTCCGGGCGCGTTTCTATGGTCATCCCAACGCATCTGTGCTCGGAAGTTTCGTTTATTTTCTTCGCTTCATTGAGGTCGCGTGCGATTCTTCCGTTCAAGGCGTCGTAAATTGATTTCACGAACCAATCCCGATAATTTTTCGGCATGGAAAGAAACGTACCGCCCATTATGATGACTTCGCACTTGTCGTTCGGATGTCCGATTATCTCAAACTGCCTTAATCGCGATTCAACTTGGCGCTTTGGATCGAAATCGTTCATTTTTGCGCGCAATGCCGCTGGCTCGACCCCCGTGTAGCTTTTCGGAGCTCCGACTGCGCTCGGACAGTAAATGCATTTCCCGGGACACGGGTACGGCTTCGTCATTAGCGCGATTACACTCACACCTGATTCCGTGCGCACGGGCTTTATGCTAAGGAGCTCTCGCATGCGTTCGTCGAATCCAGAGCGCTCGTAAATTTCGGCATTCTTGATTATACGTCCGAGCCCGTATTTTTTGGATATCTTCGCCTTTTCGTGCTCTATGTTGCTGCGGGTAATTTTTCCCGATTTTATCTTAGAAATCAACTCGTCGAGCGCTGCATCTAAATTATTCATATCAAAAGAATAAGTGGAAAAGGTTAAAAGCTTACCTCACGATTTTGGATTTGTTCCAAATCATGTTGAACATTGGACCCACGACGCTCGATGCTATGTGCGGGCTCTGAGACCAAAATGCTATGTCCTGAGAAGGATGGACCTTCTCATCGTGCGTGAGCGCCATGAGAACTTCGGATCCGTCGACCATTGCGACGCGCCCGTAGAGGTTCTTTGCCTCTTCAACGCCTTCTATTGACCTTATGTCGGCGTATTTCTTGAGATGCTTGGCAAGTTCGAGATTATCCTTCTTTATCTGCGCCGCGATTTTGATTTTCACACCCTTGTTAGAAAGCTTTTTCATGTGCGGCTCGAATTTGTCCACAATGTCTTGAAGTCCCTTTGGTGTTGTGATTATGTTCACGCTCTTTTTAGCGTGCTTGAGCATTGTTCCAAGCTGCTTGTAGAATTTGTGGCGTCCCTTTATGGTTGCTGTCATCTCCTCAGGATTGACGATGGATATTCCTTCTTTGTAAATGCGCTCGAGCTCCTTTGCGACCTCTCCTTGTTTTGCCTCGTCTATGCGCTTTTTCATCACGTTGGCTTTTTCCTCGATTATTCCCTTCGCGCGCTCAAACGCTTCCTTTGGCGGTATGGCAACGTACTTCATCGGCTTCCCCGGCTGAAGGAGGACGAATCCCTTTTCAGCCAATGATTCGAGGACGTCGTAACATCTTGAACGAGGAACATTAGAAATGTCAGCGAGCTCACCTGCCGTCGAAACACCTCGAGAAAGCAGGGCAACCCATATGTTTCTTTCATACAAATTCAGGCCTATTGCCTTTAAAGTGTCCATAGTTTTCGAACTTGCCAACATCCAATCACCTCGAATATAATACCATCAAATCTTTATATGTTTACAGTATTTAGTTATTGCCAAATCTTTATAAATATATACTACTGAATAGAAAAGCTTAAAAGGGCCAAACTTTCTTCTTTTTCTCCGGCTTGGGCTTGTTCTTCTTGACGGCTTCCCAAACCTCCTTTACCGCCTTGCCGTCGTTCCTCACGCCCACGGTGTTCCCAACGCCTATGACAACGATCGTCCCTCCCTTTTTCACGCGTGATACGCTTTCCTTTATGTACTCTTCGACTTCCTTGCGCGCGTTGAACACCGATTTTGTCATGGGCTTTATCGCTTCCGTCATTCCCATTTTAACAACGATGCTGTCTATGGGTATCTTCTTTTCGACGAGCATGCGCTCGATTATCTCGCGCTCGCCTATGCCACCCATTGCGAACCCTACACCTTCCGCGACGCTGCCGGTGCGCTCTCCTTCGAGCTTCGCGCCCGCATCGATGGTGAGCACGCGATCTACTTTGCGCTTCTTGAGTAGTTCTTCAAGTGCTTCGTCCACTCTTCCGAGCTCGGGCTCGGGACCGCGCGCTTTTAGAAACACGACGTTGCGCCCCATCATCTTCGTCTCATCGTAAACGACATTCGTCCTTATGTCCTTCGGCTTCTTCATGTGCGATGCCGCAATGAGCGGACCGATGGAGTCCCCGACGGGAACGCCTTCGAGAAATGCTTTCGTTCCTTCGAATTCGCTCTTGATTATGGATTCGATTATCGGGAGCTGCATTTGAACGATGAGCGCTATTTGAAGGTTCTTGTACTTCTTGACGATTTCAACGTAGTGTCGCATAACCTTTGCGATTTGATGGACGGACATTGCTCCGCGCAGACCGTAGTTTATTCTCTTCACGGAGCTCTCGTCAAGTCCCCGTCCGATCTGCTTTGAGAATTCCTCAAACCGCTTGTCGGACGTCCTTATTATGTGGTCTATCCTCTTGACGATTCCATACGGGTCGAGGTTTGACGGCTCGATGACCATGAAGTCCATGAACCTTGATATGCGCTTCAACGCGTTTTTGTTCTTCGTCTTCTTCCAAACGAGTTTCACGGCCTTGTTGCTCATGCTTTCCATTCCGCGCACGGACTCCTCGAGCTTCCATATCATTTGCGAGAGCATAAGCTTCGGATAGAAGAATGCGAGAACGAAGAACACGATGAACCATATTATAGATGTTATAACATTGCCTTCCATAAAATCACCAGTATAAAAAATTGTAAGAAGGTTTTTTAAAGATTTTCAAGGCCGACGATGCATATATCAGACCAATTGAATTGTGCATCAGAGCTTCTCGAGAAGCTCATCGACGCTTTTCTTCAACTCTTTGACGTATTGTTCATCCTTTTTCTCTATCACATTATTTAAGTTTTTCTTGACTTTCTCAAATCCATTCACAACGTTCTCATCGTATCCTTCATCTAGTGCTCGGTTTTGAAGTCCGTCGACGATTATCGGCGCATCCCCCTTAAATCCGCCTATGACAATTCCTTTTGGTGGGTTTTTCACATAATCATCCGCATCGTTCACCAATTTTCTCAGAGTTTTTTCAACTTCTTGCTTGTATTCCTCGCTCATATCGTTCACCAAATAATTATTGGATTTCGGACAATTTAAATCTATGGATTCAACCTTTTTATTTCACGAAAAGAAAATAATAATGGTGTTGACGATGAAACTGATGAAGCACTTGTCAAATATAATTTCGCTTTTCGTGATAGCCCTTATAATTTTTGCCGCGTACTACTTCGGAAAGAGTACGTTCCCGAAATTATCACTTTCTTCGTTTTCGCAGGGTGGAAATGTCTCGCTTGCTGTCAACGCATCCGTTCCCGTGGCCGACTATTACGTTTTTGATTCAAACGTCACGATATACCCGATTGGAACGTACTCAATGAACGTCGACGGCCATTTCATAGACGTCTCGGGAAACGTCACGGTCGTTCATTTCACGGGAAAAATACTTCTGAACAACTCGTTCAATATGGTGGGAAAGTTCTCGAAAATATACTCTGACGCCGTTACGATAAGGCACGGGAAGATTCAGGGTCTCTACAATGTGAGCGCGGAGAAAATCGTTGTCCTCGGCCGGAGCTCATTCTTGTTCAACAACACGCCGGGAACGATATACTTTGATGACGGCTCGTTTGATATGGACGGAAAGCTGGTCAAGGTAGATGACTTCACCGGTAAAATGATTATAGGAAATTCGTTGTACTTGCGCGGAGTCTCGTCAGATGTGGAAATAGTCGGGCGCAACAGAATAAAAATTTATTAAATCGGTGATTTGTTCCAATCACTTGAACAATTTCCCTATCTTGAATATTCCGCGTACTATGTGGTATATTATATAAAGCGCGACCCCGAGTATCATGAAGTAAAGTATCGTGTTGAAGTCCGTTGACATCGGGAACCCTATTTTATTGAGGAAAAATGGAAACAACGCCGATATTATGGCAATCGTTATTGAGCTCATCAATATGTTAAACAGCTTCTTTGCCGCCACGAGAAAAACAATGAATATCACGATCAGGAGAATTTGATTCGCCTTTATGACGTTCCATATTGCGAGTATGGTCGGACTGACAAGCATTCCTGCATCCATGATTATATATTCCCATCAACTTTTTAAATCAACTCCTACTTCATCTTCGTCTTGACCTCTACCACGTCCCCGTCATCGAGAACGTAGTTCAATCCAACCTGCTTTTCCTTTCCCTTCCGCCAGAGGCGGGCGTACCAAAAATGCTCGACGAAATCCTTGTGTATGTGAAGCGTGAAATCGCGGACGGTTGACCCTTTTCTCAATGCCATTGGTGATGTGTCCTTTCCGTCTTTCGTGTAGACGATTATCAGACCAAGTGAATTCCATATCTTCTCCTTTATTTCCTGCGTGCTGTCGTCTGGGGTTATGTAAACTCTCTTCGTTCGTATGTACATTGAATCGAGCACGGAATCGATGTGCTTGTGTGAGCCATTGTAAACAACCGCCACAAGGTCTGCAGTTCTCGCAATAGCCATGTACTCCGGGCGGAACGTGCTCGGTATCTCTATTATTTGTATTTTGACACCTTTGTAGTCCATCATTCCGATCTCAGGACGCACAGTCGTGTACGGGTATTCGTCTATTTCGGGATCCGCATTCGTTATCTTCTTCAACACGCTCGACTTTCCGACATTGACATATCCAACGAGGCACACTTGGGCATCGCCCTCCTTTCGAATCCCCTCTTTCTTTCCGCCGCTCTTCTTGCTCGCGCGCTCGACTTCCCGCTTCAACTTGGCCAGCTTCGCGTGAAGCTGAGCGAGCAGATTCTCGGCGCCCTTGTGCTTTGGGCAGACGCGTATCATCTCCTCCAAGTACACTATCTTCTCTTCCGTTGTTCGAGCGTTCAAGAACTTCTGTTCCGCCTTGAAATACTCGGCTGTGAAATTTACCGGCATTTGCCACACCTAATTTGAATTCTGAATAAATTTTATATTTTTGAAATTTCGACTATTTTGAGCTCCTCAAAGTCCAACTTTTTTGTGCGTACGACTCGCCCTGTGGGTTGGACACGCGTTAATGACGACACGAGTATGTATGCCCTGCCGCCTTTTTTCAAGTGCTCGCCCACCCCGGTTAAAAACTTCTCGATCGCGTGCTCATTCGTCCACATAATGTCGTTTTCATCTCCGGGCGGAAGATAGGGCGAGTTGAAGACGATTACATCGAACGAGCCGAGTCCGTCAAAAACGTCCGTGAGGACAGCGTTTACGGCAATTCCGTTCGTTTTTGCATTTTTGAGCGTGCATTCCACGGCCCTTTCGTTTATGTCCGTTGAGACAACGTGAGCTCCTTTCTTTGCCATCACCACGGACAGGATGCCTGTGCCGCATCCTACGTCGAGAGCACGCTTCCCCACCAAGTCCAGTTCTTCTATGAAATCCGCAAACATTTCCGAATCCTCGCGCGGAAAGTACACACCATCGCACGATTCCACGGTAATGTCCTGGTGAAAGAACTTCATTTTCCATCCCTGAGAGTAAATTTCAATTATTACTTTAAATTTCTTTTTTGCCATTATAGTTTTGGTGATTGAATGTACTTCCCGGACAAGAACATAGGCAGACTCATCGTCATAACAGGCCCGATGTATTCCAAGAAAACGGCGCGCCTCATAGAGCACTTGGATTCTGCCGTCATAGGCGGGAAGATAACAGTTTCGTTTAAGCCCGTTCTCGACAACAGATACGGCGACAGTGAAGGAGTGGAGCGGTTCATAATTTCGCACACTGGGTCGAAATTCCCAACGATAACCGTCCCCATAGACGAGGAAGGAGCTCTGGAAATTCTCGAGTACATCCACAAGTTCGACGAGCACCTGAAAAAGTTCGGTCGCAGAGTCAATGTCGTTGGTATAGACGAGGTGCAGTTCTTCGACAAAAAAATCATTGACGTCTGCCGAAAACTCGTCGATGAAAGGCGTGAAGTCGTTGTTTCCGGTCTCAATCTTGACTTCCGCGGAGAGCCGTTTGGGCCAATGCCGTACCTCCTCGCATACGCTGACGACATAATAAAGCTCAACTCGATATGCAGGAAATGCGGCCGTGAAGCAACGAAGACACAGCGCCTCATAAACGGGAAGCCGGCCAACTACTCGGACCCGACCATAGTCATAGGCGCCGATGACAAGTACGTTGCCCGTTGCAACGAGCACCATGAGGTTCCAGGAAAGCCAGAGCCGAAATTCGGGAGCGTTCCCATTGACGAGAGAATGTACACGCGCTTTGTGTCTATTCTTAGCGAGCAAATGAAAAAGCCGAAACTGATATAGGGTTTCTACTTTTTTATATTTTCACGACTAATATTATGTTGGTGTTTTCATGAATGATGAAATACTGAAAGAGATCAAAAAATCCGCCCTTCACAATGCCATTGTCCACGGAGGAAAGGCGAATCCGAAATCAATTCTCGGTTCTATTCTCGGCTTGCATCCGGAGCTCCGTTCCAGCGTTCTAAAGGTTCGGTCGGAAGTTGAAAAGGTGTGTGAGTCCGTGAATAAGATGACGCTCGCGAAGCAGAAAAAGGAGCTCGCCAATCTTGGAGGGTTCGAAGAAAAGAAGCGTGAGGAGCGCAAGGGATTACCAGAACTCCCAGGAGCTCGCGTTGGGAAGTTCGTCGTTAGAATGGCTCCAAACCCCGATGGCGCAATACACATCGGAAACGCGAGACCCGCCATACTCAACTACGCTTACGCCAAAAAGTACAAGGGAAAGTTCATCCTCAGGTTCGATGATACAGACCCGAAGGTGAAAACGCCTGAAAAGAAGTTCTACAAATGGATAGAGGAGGACTTGAAGTGGCTGGGAATAAAGTGGGACAAAAAGTACTACTCGTCAAAGCGCCTGAGCATATACAAGAAATATGCGGAGGAGCTCATTAAAATGGGCAAAGCGTACGTTTGCACGTGCGGCGAAAAATGGAAGGAGTACCGCGACAAGCGAAAGGCCTGTCCGTGTCGGGATCTCCCGGTGAAAGAGCAATTGAAGCGATGGAAGAAGATGAAGGAGCACAAGTACAAGGAAGGCGAAGCTGTTTTGAGGATAAAGACGGATTTGGATGCTGCCAACCCGGCGGTCATAGATTGGCCCGCGTTCAGAATAGTAGATCATCCGAAGCATCCTCTCATTAAAAAGGAGCACTTGTGGCCCCTCTACAATTTTGCGTCCGGAATAGACGACCATCTTCTCGGAGTCACGCACATACTCCGCGGTCAGG
>WALA01000058.1 GCA_015523085.1 Candidatus Aenigmatarchaeota archaeon | reverse complement strand
GAATATACACCGTGCTTTCGACAAAGGCGCGCGAGATGAAAAAGATTTATGGAAACGGCTACTTGACGATTGGCTATTACAACCCAAGCAAGTCGCTGTTCGAGTTCGAGCCGAGGAATCCGGGCGAGTACTCGGGCATATTCAATGAGCTCTCGAAGATGGGAATAAAGTGCTACTTTGGAACGTGGGCAGTCAACGGTCAACCGGACACGATTCTCATAGACGTCAAGAACTTCATGAAGAACAAAAACGAAATCAAATCGAAATTCTGGGAATGGTACAAGATAGACTCGCTTCGCGCGGGGTACGATTATGACGACCCGATCGTCTGGTCATACGCGGCTGGACTTCTCATAGAGAAGATAATAGAGAAGAACAAAGGCAAAAAAATCGTAGCGCAATTCCACGAATGGCTTTCCGGCGGAGCTCTGCTTTACCTGAAAAAAATCGGCGCAAAGCTCGGAACCGTTTTCACAACGCATGCCACAATACTCGGCCGTTCCATAGCAAACTCACAGGGGCCGCTGCATCAAATGATAAGGTCGCACTCCGTGACGGACAAGGACGCGTACAAGTACGGAGTTGAGGCGAAGCACCTCACGGAAAAGGCGTGTGCGCACGCTTGCGACGTCTTCACAACTGTGAGCGATGTCACGGCGCGTGAGGCCGAGGTCATACTTGGAAGGAAGCCGGACGTCATACTCATAAACGGGCTTGACATCTCGTCATTCCCAAGTATGGAGGAGCTTTCCTATCTCCACAAGAAGCACAAGGAGGAGCTTATGAAGTTCATAAAGGCGTACTTCCAGCCGTACTACAATTTAAGACTCTCTAAGGATCCGAGAATTTTCTTCATATCGGGTCGCTACGAATTTCACAACAAGGGCATAGACGTTTTCATAGAAGCGCTTGGACAGCTCAACAGAAAGTTGAAGAGCGAGAATTACCCGTACGACTCATTCTTCCTCATACTTGTCCCGTCTGACGTGCACGGGGAGAATCCATCAGTGCTCAACAGCGTCTTGATGTACAACGAGATAGAAAAATTCTCGGAAAACGTTTCCAACGACGTGAAGAACATGATAGTTGATTCCATAATCAAGAAAAGCCTTCCGCAGAACAAAATAAAATCGTTCCTCACGACAAAGTACAACGTGAAGATGAAGAACTACATAAGGTTGTTCTCGAAAGACGGAACACCTCCCCTGTGCGCGTACGATTTGAACTACGACGAAAACAGCGACGCGATAATAAACTCCCTGAAAGACAACGGGCTTCTCAATCGCGAGGAGGACAGGATAAAGGTGATATTCTACCCGACTTACATAAAGCAGGCGGACAAGCTCATCTCACTCGATTCGTACTACGACCTCATAAGGGGTTGCAGTGGCGGCATATTCCCGTCTTACTACGAGCCGTGGGGATACACGCCACACGAGGCGGCGGCAAACGGCCTTGTCTCCGTGACAACCGATTACAGCGGATTCGGCATATTCGTCATGAAGAACAGACCGAAAGCAAGGGGAATAAGGATATTGAAGCGCTCCGGAAAGTCGGACAACGAAATAGCGCTCGACCTCGCGAACGAAATAGAGGATTTTGTGAAAATGTCAAAGTCCGAAATAGGCATACAGAAGTCAGAGGCAAAAATGATAACGGATATGACTGATTGGTCAGTTCTCGCCGAAAACTACATACGGGCACACAACCTCTCGTTGCATTGACCACCCCCGAAAAGTCACACTTGAAAGATTAATTTTATATACATGAACGAACTCATATTCTCATGAATACGTTAATCGTACTTAGGGAAATCTCCGATGATGAGGTCACGAAAAACGCCTTCTACGTCGCCAACGTACTCAAAAAATTCGGCGACGTCCATATTGTTTCATTCGGCAACGACGAGGATTACGATGTCGATGGTGTCCACGTTCACAAGGTCAACTTCATACTCCAAGCCGACAACGTATTCAACTGGGTCATGCTCATGAACAATGAGCTCAAGCGTCGTGCCGTGGAATTGAACGATGAAAAGAAGTTTGACATAATACACGTCCACGACTGGACTGCTGGCCCGGCAGGAATGTCGCTAGCAAAGCTGTTCGGAGTTCCTCTGATTTCAACGTTTCACTCAACGGAGCATCAGCGCGGGTTCGGAGCGTACGTGTCCCAAGCGATATCGGACGTTGAGTGGTGGCTCGCCTACGAATCAAGGTACATACTTGTCACAAATGACGCAACGAAAAACTCGCTCATAAACGATTTGAAGGTTCCATCGGACAAAATATTCTACTCGAATGAAGACGGCATCAAAAAAGTTTTTTCAATGGTCGGGGTTATGAAATGAAGATACTCATGACAACCTGGGAGTTCCCACCCATGAAAGTCGGTGGCATAGCGAGTCATTGTTATGACTTGTCGCGGGAGCTCGTCAAGCAAGGTCATGACGTTCACGTTCTCACATTCGGTCCGGAGGAAAAAGACGAAGAGGTTGAAGGAGTGCACGTTCACCGCATACCTTCCGGACACGCTCCGGACACGATATCGTGGGCAAACTTTCTCGGACACCGCATGGAGAAGAAGGCAATTGAGCTCAACAAAGACGAAAAGTTTGAAGTCGTCCACGCCCACGACTGGATGATGGTTCCCGCCGGTGTTGCGATAAAGAAGACGTTGCGCATTCCCATGGTTTTCACGCTCCATTCGACTGAGTACGGACGCGTTGGAATACACACGAGATATTCCAAGATGATAAACGACTTGGAGTGGTACGGAACGTACGAGGCAAACGAAGTCATAACCGTGGGTAAGGACTTTTACAACGAAGTGCGTTCATTGTTCAACGTCCCGGAGAAAAAGATACATTACATTCCAAATGGCGTTGACATAGAAAGGTTCGACATAAAGCCGACTGTGAGCAAAGACGAATTCGCCGCCGGATGGGAGAAGATGGTCCTGTTCGTGGGGCGACTCACGTATCAAAAAGGTCTCGAATTCCTCATAGGAGCCATGCCGAAAATACTTCAAGACCATCCTGAATCGAAGTTCGTGATAGTCGGACGCGGTGATGTCGAGCGCTACAAGCACATGGCAAACTCGCTCGGCATCGGCGAAAAAACGTACTTCACAGGATTCCTCCCAGAGGACACTGTCATATCCCTGTTCAAGCTCGCGGACGCCGTCGCAATACCATCGGTTTACGAACCGTTCGGAATCGTGGCGCTCGAGGCTGCGGCAGCCGCGTCGCCTGCCGTGGGGTCGTACACGGGCGGATTGAAGGAAACGATAATTCACGAGAAGACAGGACTCCACACGATACCAAGAAACGACACATCGATAAAAGACCAGCTCGACCGCGTGCTCAGCGACCCCGGCTGGGGGAAATGGATGGGCCGAAACGGGAGGAAAAACGTCGAGAAAAACTACAAGTGGAGCAAAATATCAAGATGGACCGCAGGTGTCTATGGAAGCGCAATGGGGTTGTGGTAATGGACGTGAATCTGATTTTCGAAGTCCATCAACCGATGCGACTTCACAAGTACGGCGTGAACGGAAGCGCGAAAAATCTGTACGACAGGTACTTCAACGACGAGTTCAACCGCTACATCTTCGAGCGCGTTCTGAGAAAGTGCTATTGGCCCGCGACCAACATACTTCTGGACCTCGTCACCGCAATGCGCCACGAAAAGAAGAAGTTCAAAGTCGCGTTTTCAATGACGGGAACGTGGATAGAGCAGGCGGAAAAGTGGGCTCCCGACCTCATAGAACTCTTCAAGCAATTTCCAAAAGGCAGTGTCGAGTTCCTCGGAGAGACGTACTACCACTCGTTGTCAGGGCTGTATAACGACCACGATGAATTTTTCGATCAAGTGAGACAGCAGTCCGAAATCATAAAGGATCTCTTTGGTCAGAAACCCGTGACAATGACGAACACTGAATTGATATACAACAACCTCATAGCAAAGTCGGCGGAAGAGCTCGGATTCAAGGGAATATTCACGGAAGGAGCTCCGCACGTCCTAGGGTGGCGCTCACCAAACTACCTTTACTCACCACCGAAGCAAGTCGCAAATAAGATTAAAGTTCTCCTACGGAACCGGCAGCTCACGGATGACGTCGGCTACAGGTTCAGCGCGAAGTGGTGGGACCAATGGCCCCTCACGGCAGAGAAGTACGCATCGTGGATAGCGGCGTCGCAAGGCCAAGTTGTGAATCTTTTCATGGACTACGAGACGCTCGGGGAGCATCAATGGGAAGAGACGGGAATATTCTGGTTTCTGAAAGCGTTGCCGTGGCAGGTAAACAAGTACGACCACCTTCAGTTTTCGCTTCCGAGGGAAGTCGTCGAGAAATACGACCCTGTCGGCGAGTTCGACGTTTATGAGCTCAGTTCCATCTCATGGGCGGACATAGAGATGGACGTTTCGGCGTGGCTCGGAAACAGGATGCAACAAATAATATTCAACGAGCTTCAAAAAATGAGAGACGACGTTCTCAGAACGGGCGACCCAGAAATCATTCGGACGTGGCGCCTTCTTCAAACGAGTGACCACCTTCACAACATATGCACGAAGTGGTGGGGCGACGGAGACGTCCATCAGTACTTCTCGTACTTTGACACGCCGCAGCAGGGATTCGAGACGATCACGCAAATACTTTTCGACTTCAAAAACGCCGTTGCGAAAAAGCTCATGGAAAACGGTTTAAAGAATGGAAGAAGGAAATGATTATGGACAAATGCTATTTCCTTTCCGGAAGGCGAGCTCACTTTCACAGGTATTGTGATAGCAGTTTTAGGAACAAGTGGACAGGATTCTGGATAGGAAGGCGGAAATTCTTGGACTACTTCGCGTTCAACATCGACGGAGAGTGGCTGTCTCCGAGCAACATAGAATCGTTTTCGTTTTTTGGGAACAAGGCAGTTTCAACGTACAGGACCCACGTCGGCCCCGTGGAAGAAACCGTCGAAATGACGGACGGGGAGCTCATGAGCGTTTCCATAAAATCTGGCGCACGGGAAGCAACCGTCGAACTCGGCATAAACATCCGCGACAAATCGGAAAATTGGCATAATAGAAGTTACGAGCTCATCTCGGGCAAAAACACATTCACGTTCATGTCCATCGACAAAATAAGCGTCAAGTTCGACCACCGCGCAGAATTGTTCGACACGTTCTACAAAAACCACATGGAAAATCAGAGATGTATGGTCGCAAAGTTCAAAGTCAACGGCTCGTTCAGGATGAGCATTTACAGAGATTACAAGCAAATCAAGATAAGAAGAAAGTTCCCCGACACGATTTTGGGAATGGCGGCTCAAAGTCTCGACATGCTCATAAAATCCGATGGCATGTACGCAGGGCTTCCGTGGTTTCTGGAGACGTGGGGACGAGACTTGGGATGGACCCTTCCCGCGCTCATAGACTTGAAGTGGTTCAAAAAGGCAAAGCGCCTCATAAGAATGACACTCAAAATCTCAAATGGTCGCGTCCCAAATTTCATGAACCCGACGGACTACTTTTCCGCAGACGCAACTCCGTTGATGATAATGTCAATAAAAAAATACGTTGACATCACGAAAGACACGTCGGTTGTTGACAAAGAAAAGTTTTCTGAGTTTATAGATTTCTACGAGAGGAACAGAAACGTCCTTGGGTTCTTTGAAAACGACAAGGGTGAAATGTATGACGAGCGCCGTGGCTCCACGTGGATGGACACGCTTCACAGACCCATCGCCGTTGAAGTGCAGGCACTATGGCTGAAGGCGCTCAAAGACCTCGAGGAACTCGGGTTCTCCGTCGATTACGAAAGGTTGGAAAGAAACTTCGAGCGCCTTTTCTGGAACGGGAAGTACTACGACGACTTTCTCGGAGACAGGACACCAACACCAAACATGCTCGTCCCCATTATACTCGGACTGAGCTCGCATCCAAATGAGGTAATAAATTTCGTGGAGAAAAATCTCACGGATAAATACGGCGTCCTCACGCTTCCAAAGGGCGACCCGAGATTTTCGTTTTCAAATTACCACCGGGGGCAGATATGGTCCCTCACGACCGGGTGGATGACAATTGCGGAGTACATGTACGGAAAGCGCGGTGACGATTATCTCAGAATGCTCGCGAGAACGCAGAGAGTTTGCTATCCGGGCGTCGGGGAAACCTTTGACGATCGAGGAAACGTCCTTGGGTGCAAGGTTCAGGCCTGGGGCTCCGCGATGATAGTCCGGTCAATCCTGGAATTCAATCCCGCTCTTAAGAATGCGAAATATGTATGACGCAAACGCCACATCACCCGCGCCAACCGTGGATAATACTCTGCGCGGCTTTATCGTTTCCGTTTTGACGAAATTAGATCCAAAAGACGAGCGTGGCGCGGATGTGCTTAAAATCCTTTTCAACGATCTCTGTGTTGGATACGACATTCGTTCTACTCGATACGTTCCCGCGGCAACGGAAAATTCCTGAGCTCGCCTCACAACATCTTTCCACTTCTCGTTCTTAACGTAAGTTTTTTGGTACGAATGCGTGTGTATGAAAAGAATGTTGATACCGTATTTGTTCATTATCTTTTTTCGATCGCCGATGAACTTCCGAACCATCGCGTACTCCGATTCGTTCATCGAAACTATTTTGAAATTGAGTATTGATTTTAGTACGTCCAGTTC
>WALA01000057.1 GCA_015523085.1 Candidatus Aenigmatarchaeota archaeon | reverse complement strand
TTCTTGGAGTTATAGTGCGCGATTTGTTGAAGAACTCAACGAATCTTTGCTCGTTGTCCTTAACGATGCTTTTTATGACGTCTTTGAGCATAGACTTCGACATGCTTGTTAGGTTGTTGTAATGAAGTCTTCTTTTTATGAGCTTCACCTTGTCGCGCTCACCCGAGCCGACGTAGAGGCGCTCTTCTTGTGAGATGCTCGCGTCGCTCTTTGGAATGAGCTCTAGAAGTGTGAAGAAAGTTTCACCTATCGACTGAATTATGGGTTCAGCTCTCCTGTCCCCCGCATAACCGTTCGGGAGATAATCGAGTACCCTAACGTATTCTTCTTTCATTTGCCACACCCGCGAGCGTAAATAAAATTTCAATTGATTTACTTCTTGAATTTCTTGACTATTTCCACTATCTTCGCGATTTCATCCTTCTTGAGATTTGTCATTTCCTTTTCGAAAAGGAGCTTCACCTCTTCTTCCGTATCCGGAAGTATGTCGATTATCTTGACTATGTGACGCGGTTTGAGTATTTCTATTGTCTGGAGCTCATTGCGCATTTCCTCGACTTTCTTCTCCGAGAGCTTCGCCATTTTTTTCAAGTACTCGTAAGTGACGTTTTGCTCGTACTCGAGGTCTCCTTCCTTCTTCCTCTTTTCAAGTATGGACTTCGCCTCGGACATTGTTATCGGCTCTTCGTTTGTCACGTTCATTCTTTGACACCTCGGGCGATTTTAAGATGCTCCGGAAGCGCGATTATCTTCTTTTTCTTTTCACCGTCCATGACTTCGACGATGTAAGCGCGACCGCGTGTTCCAACGACCTTTCCGGTCTTTCCTTGGAATCGCCTGAATACGAGCGATGATGAGCTCGGGTCTATGTCAATGTGAACCGTGCTTCCAACTTCGAACTTTTGAAGCTTCTCGTTCACGGTGCGCCTTCTCCTGGACTTGAACAAGTCCCTTGTTCCTTTCTTGAATCCGTGTGATTTTCTGACCATATCTTCACCTCGATATCCATAGCTATATGCATCAATTTCTTTAATAATATTTTTAAAAAAGTTTAAAAAGGCGTTTCAGAGCTTCTTTTCAATTTTGGTCACGATGAGATCCTTGCAAGTGCAATCGTTTCCCAAAACGGATGAGACTGATGGGCGCGTGCGTCCGCTGTCCCCGGAGACGAGCTCCTTTATGTACGTGCCTGACTCGGCGAGTACCTTGAGCTCGAACCTCCTGATTGAAAGCGGCTTTGCAGATATCTTGAAGACGCGCCTTTTCCTCAGAAGGTCAGATCGTCTGTGAAGAACGCGTGTCGGCGTCCGCTGTGCTATGACGCGCTCCAACTCCTTCAACTTCTTGAGCTCGCCTTTCTCCACCGGGCGCTTGCACACGACAATGCATTTGTACTCCTTCTTTCCGCGGCCCTGCTTTATGCGCACGACCTCCTCGGATGAGCTCCATCTGAGCGAGCGCACCTTCACGCGCTTGTCCTTGTTTATCTCGCGCTGGATTTCCTTGAGGTTGAACGAACGCTTCTTTGGCGAGAGGATTTCTATGACGAACGGTCTCCACCCCGTGCAGAGTGCATCTATGTCCTCGCGCCCGTATCCGTGGAACTTGTGGCCGCTCCCGCGCGCAACCTTCATTATGGGCTTCGCGACGATTTGCTCCACGCTGATTTTGTACTTTCCGGACGGCCACTTCGTTTGCGGTATTCCGCGCTTCAACTTTTGGTACTCCCCATAAATGTAAATCGACTTTATTTGAAGGCTTATTCCGTTTTCCATGTCATAGAGAACGGACACGTGAGGGTTCTTGATGTCCGCCTTTTTCCCCGTGAGCTTCTCGACCGCTTTTCCGAGTTCTCGGTTGAATTCGGCCTTTATGGGCTCGCAGTGCTCTATGCCTATCTTGTCCCAAAGGCGCTCCTCGCTCTCGAGTATCTTCCTTGTTGGGCGCGTTCCGATGAGGAACGTGTCGAATTCTATTTTCTCGAGCTTTTTCGCTATTTTCTTCGCGACCTTTCCGACATCTTCGAACGCGCCTTCGCAGACGATGCATTTTTTCTTCTCGCCCGATTTTTTGTTCCTGAGCTTGATTCCGTGGAAGTTCGAAGGGTCGACGTCTATTTCGCCGGCGTCGTAGAGAATCGCGGCAAACATCCTTATGGACTTTCCGCGCTCAACGTTCGTCGTTCCCGTAAGCAACTGAGCGAACTGCCTTCCGAGGCAGTGGTCGCACACGTAGCCGCTCTTCATTATCGTTTCAATTTTCTTGACTATGGTTTCCATTCAATCACCTTGCCATGCGGTTCAACTTCTTTGTACACCTTCGCTTGAAATGCATAGAGTTCGCCGGATTTCCAGCAACCATCGGGCAAGCCGGCTTTGTAGCACAAGTTCTTCAGGTACTCCCTCACATCCCATCCGAACTCAATGGGAACTTGCGGAAGCAGAAGCCCCGTGCCGAATTCGTGAACTATTATCAGGCCGTCGCGACCAATGACCACGTTCTCCGGTTTCGTTCTCTTTGGCTCTGTGAGGATGGATAGCTCGACGGTTACTTTGTTGAGCTCCTCGGGACGCAACGGCGGAAACCGCGGATCCCGGCACGCTCCCTTTGACGCTTCTATGACGGCATCCGTCAGCGGCATTATCGGATATGGAACGCCTATGCATCCGCGCAATTCACCGTCGGGATACGTGTTGAGAGTGCAGAACGCGCCCTGCTTTCGCTCAAACTCATCTGAGATGTGCGGCCGTTCTATTTTC
>WALA01000056.1 GCA_015523085.1 Candidatus Aenigmatarchaeota archaeon | reverse complement strand
TCCAAGTACTTCATCGTGACCTCGTCGCTCGGATACCCGGATCCAATCGGCTTTCCGAGCTCTTTTTCAATCTTCTTCACTTCTCGGTCTCGCACGACTTTTGCTATTATGGACGCTGCCGACACAACAGGGTATTTCTTGTCCGCGTAATTTTCGGCCACTATGACAACGTTTTTGTTTGAAAGTTTCGCCCGAATCTTGTCCTCGAACTTTTTCGTATTCGCCTCCGGGGAGTCGATTATGACTTTGTCGGGGCTCATCAAATCTATTATTTTCGCCATCTCATCAATTTCTATCTTGTTCAAATTTTTCTCGTTCATGAGCTCCGTGATTTTCTTCGCGGAAAGTTTCACAACTATGAAATCGTCTGCAAGCTCTGTGAGTTTCTCGAACAAATACTCGCGTCTCGATGGAGAGAGCATTTTCGAATCTTTCGCTCCAAGTTTTTTCAAATTCTCAATCTTCGACTCGTCTATGAGATACCCGCACATAACCATGGGACCTATTATCGGACCACGCCCGGCCTCGTCTATTCCAAGAACTTTCATAATCATCACTTTCCCAAATAAATGTAGATGGCATAAAGTATTAGTATGAGTGCAGTGAGATATAAAATAGTAAGCACGCTTTCCTTCGACCCCTTCTTCTTGAATCCGTAGTACAACCCGAAGAGAAGCCCGCCGAAATGAGCCGCGTACGCTATGGACGGGTTGCCGCCGTAAAACATCGCAATTATGTTGTACACGGCGTAAAGTATGCCGAGTATTCCAAGCGGAATTGGTATTATGTACGGGTATATCGACATGTCAAAAGGTGTCAGTATTATCGCAGCGCCTATTATGGAGAAAATAGCCGCGGAAGCGCCGACGCCGACCGAATTTGGGTAAAAGAAAAACGAGAACACCTCTCCCACGAATGCCCCGCCGAAGAAAACCAAAAGAAACTCGAATGGGTTGAGCTCCTTTTCAACGGCAACTCCGAAGAATATGAGGACGAGCATGTTTGAGACCAAGTGGTTTATGTCGGCGTGAACGAATATGGATGTGACTATCGTCCACGGCTTGTGTATCATGTTGTTGTAAGAAAACCCATAAGCGTCTATGAAGTTTGATTGAGAATGAATCATCGCGATATAAACCAGCACGCATATCAGCACTATTGCCAAAGTTATTTTCATAACTTCATCTGGTTTCTAAATTATTAAAACGTGAACTGTGGGGTGAGAAGAATGGCGGACGGCGGCCGACTTTTCAGAAGAAATAGGACTGGGGTGTGGCGCGACTCGCCGTTCGCCTTTTTATGGGGTGTGGTTTCCGATATTTCGGAAATATGAAGGAAGGGGAAAGTTCTTTCCCCATCCGTGTGGTCACAAGTTCCCTTTTGTGACAAGCATGATTTTCAAAAAATAAAAAACGGGGGAGGGTGAAACTCCCTTACTTCAAAAACTCAATTCCGAGCTCATTTGACAGAGCTCCCTTTCTTCCATCTGCTATTCTCCTCTCGTCTATCTGTCCAAGTATGTACGGGGATTTCACACCGGTTATTATGGTGATTACCTCTATCTTCCCCGCCATGTCCGGAAGCACGCGAGCTCCCCAAATTATCTGAGCTTCTGGATCCAAGTACTGTGAGACCGTTTCGCCTATCGTGTTTATCTCGTCCAGGCGCATATCGTCTCCGCCTATTATCTGTATGAGAGCTCCCGTTGCTCCCTTGTAATCAACTTCGAGCAGTTTGTTGTTGAGCGCCTTCATCACGGCTTCCTTGGCCCGGTTCTCGCTTCCGGATGATCCGACGCCTATGGAAGCAACTCCGCCGGATTTCATGACCGCGCGAACATCGGCGTAGTCGAGGTTGACGAGCGACGGCTGTGAAATCGTTTCGCTTATTCCCTTTATCATCGTCGCTATGAGATTGTCCGCCATGGCGAATGCATCTTTGAGTGGCATGTTTCCAGCAACCTGAAGCAACTTCTGGTTCTCTATGACTATCACAGTGTCAGCAACCTTTCTCAATCTCATGAGACCGTCTTCCGCTTTTCCCATGCGCGCCCCTTCGATTTTGAACGGAAGTGTCACAGTTGCTATTACGATTGCGCCTTCTTCTTTGGCGAGACGCGCAACAACTGGCGCTGATCCCGTTCCCGTGCCGCCTCCGAGGCCGCACGTCACAAAAACGAGGTCCGCCCCCTTGAGCACCTCTTTTATCTCAGCTTTGGACTCCTCGGCCGCTTTCTTTCCGACTTCTGGATATCCGCCAGCGCCGAGACCTCTCGTGAGCTCCTTACCTATGAGTATTTTCTTGTCAGCCTTCGTAGAATGAAGCAAATGCCTCGCGTCCGTGTTTATCGCAACCGTTTTAGCTCCCTTTATTCCCATCTCGGTAAGTCGAGTTATCGTGTTAGAACCGGCTCCACCAGCACCCACGACGATGATTTTCGCCTGGTGGGATTGGTACTCCATGAGCTCCTTGTCCATGGAATTTTGTCCCGTCCTGAGATTCGTCCAGGAATCGCTTCCACTCTCCTTATCGAAGATGGATTTTATAATACTTTCCATTTTTTTCACCCTCCTCCTATATTTTCCAATATATTGATTGCGGCAGCGAAATGCTTTTTAACTTCCGCGTGCATATACTACTTAGATTTGGAGAAGTTGAAAGCAACAACTATCTTCAAATCAAGAACTAGATTTGCCCAAAAGCCCAAATCGGTTCTGTTATAAGCCCGTGAACCGGAAAGTTGGTTCTTCGATTCTGTTATAAGCCCGTATATGATAAATATGATTTGTGATTATACTAATTATATCGTCTCCCTACTTAAAAAGCATTTCTATAATGCAACATATAAATTGACACAAATTCAATGCAAAAGCAATTATAGATATCACATACCATATATTGCGTCCGAGCAAAAAAGATGTCAATATATTGGTGTTTCTATTGAGCAGAGGCGCACGCTGCTTCTTTTTGGAAATCCAAACAAACGGTTGGAATGCAATTATGAACGTTTTTCTTTCACAAACAGCTCTTTTCTGCGAGCTTCCAAGAAATTGTTCTTTTCCCCGAGAAATTCCGCCGCCGTGACAACGCGCTTTCCAAGCTTCTCAGCAGTCGCCAGAACGGACGTTATTTTCTTCTTGTAATTCAAGTCGCGCGCTATATGGTGGTCTAAAATTATCGTGCTAACGTCCGTCTCGCTCAAAATTTTTATGAGATTCTCGTTCGAACGCTCGAGCCCGCTTTTGGGGAATCGCCATCCGAGAAATATCGTTGGAAATCCGGAAAGCATGAGAATGTCGGGGTTCTCGCTTATTATCCACTCCGTAGCCTCATCCGTCTGAGGGCCTTGGACATCCGATGCGTGTATAAACCTGAAATTCTTGTAAACCACGTCAGCCATTATGACGTATCCGAGCTTAGACGTCCCTCCATGAAAAACCGGCGGTGAGAACCTCAGCGTCGTTTTTCCCAGTTTGAACGTCTTTCCATCGCTGACCTCGTAATTGAGCTCAAACGATTCGAGAAAGTCGTGCGCCCGTTTCTTCTGGGAAAGGTTTATGTTGTGGTCTGGATCTTTGATGAACACCTTCTTTCCGACGTATATGTCATCTTCGGGCATGTAATGGTCGTAGTGGTAGTGAGATATCGTGATGGCATCGCATTTTTTCGCATACGATTTTATAAGCCGTATGTGCCTTGTGAGCTCCTTCATCTCGATATCTGACGGTGGGAGGCCGTATCGTTTCGGTCCGAGCGCTGCCCCCGGGTCGATGAGTATCCTCTTGTCGGTCTCAACGTACGTTGCGAGTGACCGCACGCCCATCGAGTCCGCTGCCAACGGAAGTACTTTGAACGTCATAAAAGAAATTGCCCTGAAATTTTTAAATATCGCTCACGAGAAATAATTATATGAAGAAATTTTACGTTTGGTACGGAATTCTCGGATTGCTTATCATATCTCTTTCATTTGTAATGAGCTGGACTATGTACGCTTGGGAATTTTCATGATAGGGTACGTGCTGTTTTTCGATGCAATGAACTACATCCTAAGCGGCGAATCGTTTATTTACAATTTTGGTAAATACAAAATTCTTTCTTCATTTGTTTCTTGCAGGATGCGTTCTCGGTGTGATATTTGAGCTCGGTGGGAACATAATCGGCGACTTGTGGAGCTATCCCGAATATGTCCCGTTCAAAAGCATCGCCACGATTATCGCGTGGGGGATTCCTTTCAATGATGTGTTTTGAGTCGTACCTTGCCGTCATGAACATTTTCAAAAGCTGGAAAGCAAAAAGAACGCCCAGAACATTCGCCAAAAAATTCTACGACGCCATTGGAATAATCGGCGCGCTCGGACTCGTGTATTTCACGGTTCGCGTGTACATGTTCTTTGGAAAAGGCGGGCTCTTTTGGGACTGCGTTGTGGCCGGGCTATCCGTATGGTTCATCATGGAATACGCGGAGTACCGCATGCATGAGCGCAGCCTTCTCTTGGACACGATATCAGGATATTGGAAGCCCATCCTCGTTTTGTTGATAGTGACTTACTTAACCGCATTCGTGTGGGAGACCATGAATATACCGGTGCACGCGTGGGTTTACACAAACATACCGTATTCAAATATAAAGTTGTTCGGACTTCCCGTGCTCGTCTACGCTGTGTGGCCTTTCGTTTACATATTATACATCTCGTTTTTCAGAATATTCCTATCACACGATGAGCGCGACATAAGAAAGATGTTTTAAAGAACGCTCTTCAAAGTTTTAAAATCGTCTTCGAGCACGCTCTTTAATTGAGGATTGTACAAAGCAGCGGCGGGGTGGTACATCGGAATGATTATCATCTTACCAAAAAGGTTTCTCACCTCGAACACGCGCCCGTGCGATTCCGTTATGCTTCCGTGAGGGACATTGAACTTGTCGAGAACGTAGTTCATGGCAAACCTTCCGAGCGTGCATATTATTTTCGGCCTTATTATTGATATCTGGTCGTCGAGAAATACGTGACACGCTTCTATCTCTGCGTCCGTGGGGTCACGATTTTGAGGCGGCCTGCATTTGACAATGTTCGTTATGAAAACTTCTTCGCGCTTGAGTCCAATGCTCGAAAGGAGCTCATCCAAGAATTTTCCGGCGCGTCCCACAAACGGCCGCCCCGTGGCATCTTCCATGGCGCCGGGAGCTTCACCGACAAACATTATGCGCGCGTGCACACTCCCTTCTCCTGGAACGGGATTCTTCCTCGTCTTTGCCAAGTCACACTTGTTGCAAGTGAGTATTGATTTTTTGACATCGTCCATATTCATGCCAATCAACTTAGTGACTCGAGCGCATTTTCAGCCGCCATGACTATGGGCTCCATGAAAGGAAGCGGTGTCAGTTTCGGATGCGCGCAGTAGTTCATCAGAGCGAGCTCACCCAATGTCGTCTTCTTCTGTATTGCCAATGATATGAGGTCTATGCGCTCGGCTATGTTGGCGCCCATCATCTCTGCGCCTATTATGACCTTGCTGCTCTTCTCAAAGAGCAGCTTTACTTCGAGTGGTTTCGCGTCTTTTTCCGAGTCGTACTTGTTCAATGATTTCGCGTATCCCTTTATGTACTCCACACCCGCGCGCTTGCAGTCAAGTTCATTGAATCCAACCCTCCCAATTGGCGTTCCGAAAACTTCCGAAACGATCGGATTCGTGAGTCCGTTCAAGCGAACGTCGCCGCCCGTGGCGTTTATTGCAGCGACTTTCCCCTCTATGACGGCTGTTGTCGCGATTTGGCTTGGCACCGGCTTTCCATCTATCATTGAAACGTACTGGGCGCAATCACCGGCAGCGTAAATGTCGCGAAGCGACGTTTCCATCTTGTCGTTGACAACTATGCCGCGGTCAACGTTGAGGCCGATTTTTTTCGCAAGTTCGGTTTCCGAGCGCACGCCAATGGAAAGAACTACCATATCAGCTTCGAACGTTCCTTTGTCCGTGACGACGTTGCTGTTTTCTATGCGCTCGACTTTCGTGGATGTGTGAATTTCAATCCCATTTTCCGAGAGCGTGCGCTCAATTTTCTCGCAGAACTCCCCGTCATAAACGCGCTCCATCAGATGATCAAGGAGCTCAATTATCATAACGTCTTTGCCCATTTTCTTGAATTCAGATGCGACTTCTATCCCTATCGCGCCGCCGCCGACAACTGCAATCTTCTGAGCGCTCTCCGCCGCCTCCTTGATTTTCTTGACATCATCGCCGTCGCGCAGCGTGAAAACGTTTCCAGACACGCTCATGGGTGGAACGAACGGTCGCGCCCCTGTCGCCATAATGAGCTTGTCATAGAAGAAGTCAATTCCATTTGCCTTCACAATCTTCTTTTCAGTGTCGATATCCGTGACTTCGCCTATTATCAACCTTATCCCATTAGACGTCAGCATGGTGTCCGACTTAACGGCGCGGTCGTACTCAACGTCTCCGGATATGACGTACGGTGACGAGCACTTGACGAAGAACTCTTTGTCCTTTCTTATAAGCGTCACATCAGCGCCGCGTTTCTTCGCAACGAGAGCCGCAATGGCTCCAGCCGCTCCACCGCCTATAACAACAACGTTCACATTACCACCTCAAAACTTTTTCAGCTATTTTTAACATCGAATTTGAAAACTCGCAATTGCAGTCGAGAACAGGAACTTTTCCTTCATCGCTCATCTCCCGGACGCCGACGTTTATGGGGCACGAGCCGAGAAAATCAACTCCTGAATTTTTGGCGAGCTTCTCCCCGCCTCCCTTACCGAAAACATCGATTTCATAGCCGCATTTCGGGCATATCACGCCGGACATGTTCTCGATGACACCTACGTGCTCTATGGAGAATTTCTTTGCCATACTCACAGCGCGCGATGCATCGAGCACGGAAACGCTTTGCGGCGTTGTGACGATTATCGCCTTGTTTGGCTTCATATACTGTAATATCGTAAGTATCTCATCGCCCGTTCCAGGAGGCAAGTCAACGACAAGCGTGTCGACATCGCCCCATACGACTTCAGAGAGGAATTGCTTTATAGCCTTCGTCTTCAGCGGCCCGCGCCATATGACCGGGCTTTTGTCGTCAATCATAAATCCCATCGAGACGACACGAACTCCATTCCTCTCTTTTGGGATTATCTTTCCTTCGTCGTTCACGAGGAGCTCACCACTTATGCCAAGCATCTTCGGAACGTTCGGTCCGGTTATGTCCGCATCCAAAAGTCCGACTTTCGAGCCGTATTTCGCGAGCGCAAAGGCAAGGTTGACGGCAACCGTCGTCTTTCCAACGCCGCCCTTGCCGCTGAAAATGACAATTCTGTTTTTTATCTTGCGGACATTCTCCATGTTGTCAACTATCGTATCCATGGTTATCAAAAAATCACCTCGCACGTATGAATTCGCAATTTGGCGTGAGCTCAACAAAGTGATGAGCGCTTCCCGCTCGGTACGCCTGGCATTGGTTACTCGGATCGTTGTCAATGGGCATTCTCGGGTTGTGCGCTATGTCGCATACCCAATCACTGACGTTCCACGCGTAATTGTCCGAGAGGCAGGGGCCGTTCGTCAAATCGACGCCCGATTCAATGAGGTCTTGACAAAGCGCAATGCAGTTATCAATGGCGAGCTGCTTAACGGTCTTGTTCTCAACATCAACTGGTGAAGTGTGAGAAACGCATCCCGACACGAGAACCAATGCAGCAACACTTATCACGATCAAAGCCCCACCGTATTTCATGTGTATTAGTTCTTCGTGAATCTTTAAAACATTTTTCGCACAATTTATCTTATGATTGATGCAAAAATATCGGACATTCTCAATGGAAAGGTCGAAGACGACGTTCAATTGAAAGGATGGGTTTGGAACATAAGATTTGGCGGTGGCATAGTCTTCATAGTCCTCCGCGACGGGACGGGAACCATTCAATGTATTGCAAAGAAGGAAGAGCTCGGTGACAAGTTCAAGGAGCTCGAGAATCTCACGCGTGAATCGTCTATAATCATTCGAGGAAGTGTGAAGAAGGATGAACGCGCACCCAACGGATACGAAGTTCACTGCAAGGATTTTGACATTGTCCACGTGTCGGAGGAATTCCCCATAGGAAAGAAAGAGCACGGACCCGCGTTCCTCCTTGACAACAGGCATCTCGTCCTCCGCTCGCCAAGGTACGCCGCGATAATGAGAATAAAAGATTCCATCCTTCATGGTGCGCGCGAGTGGTTCCGCGAAAACGGATTCACGGAAGTGACACCGCCGATAATCTCCGGGAACTCCTGCGAAGGCGGCTCAACCCTATTCGAATTGAATTACTTCGGAAAAAAGGCGTACCTCAGTCAGAGTGCGCAACTTTATTTAGAAGCGCTGATATTCTCGCTCGGAAAGGTCTATTCGATAACTCCGTCGTTCAGAGCGGAGAAATCAAGGACCAGACGCCACCTCGCGGAATACTGGCACATAGAGGCCGAGGAGCCGTGGACAACCGAAGAGGAAAACGAGAAGATAGAAGAAAACCTCGTTTTCCACATAATAAGGAAAGTTCTCGATGAGCGCAAGCGTGAGCTCTCCATGTTCAGGGACCCGAGCACGCTCGAACGCATACAAAAGCCGTTTCCGAGAATAAAATATTCGGAAGTCATAGACACGCTTCAAAAGAACGGATACGACATAGAATGGGGTGACGACCTCGGAGCGGACGAGGAGTATTTCATATCGAAGAAATTCGACTCACCGTTTTTCATACAGAACTTCCCGAAGGAGGCGAAGGCGTTTTACATGAAGCGCCTCGATGAAAAGCTCGTTAAGTGCGCCGACATGATAGCACCCGAGGGTTACGGTGAGATGATAGGTGGAAGCGAACGCGAAACAGACGTTGACGTTTTAATAAAGCGCCTCGAAGAGCAGGGAGAGAACGTTGAGAACTACAAATGGTACCTCGACTTGAGAAGGTACGGTTCCGTGCCTCACAGTGGATTCGGTCTCGGATCAGAAAGAATGGTGTGGTGGATTTGCAAGCTCGACCACATACGAGACACGATACCGTTTCCTCGCGTGATAAACAGGTACTACCCATAAAAGCCCTTTAGAAAAGGGCTTTAGCAAAACCCTTTTAGGAAAAGGGTTTTATCCTAAAACTCTCGTTGGGTCTTTCAGACTTTTAAGGCCCTTTAGAAAAGGGCTTTAGCAAAACCCTTTTAGAAAAAGGGTTTTATCCTAAAACTCTCGTTGGGTCCTTCGGACTATTAAGTCCCTTAAGAAGAGGCTTTATCGAGAAACCAAAAAAAAGTTCTTTACGATAAAACGCTTTCTTTCAAGAAAGGGTTTTCTAAAGGCCTATTTTAGCTCTTTCCGCTAGAGCGCTTTCTCTCTGAGAAAGGGCTCTTAGGGAAAGAAATGAACCTAAAAGGAAAACCGCAGGGTTGTCCTTTAGGAGTGGGCCCGACGGGATTCGAACCCGCGACCCTCTGGTTAAGAGCCAGATGCTCTAACCAAGCTGAGCTACGGGCCCAAGAAAATATGAAATTTATAATTTAAAAATTTTTCAGCGCCGTCACTTGCGCCTTTCCTTCGAGAGTGGTTTCTGCCATTTCCAGTTCTCGTGTTTTATCTTTGCGTCCGGATAACCACAGTAGCTACAGCGACCCGTCTTTATGTTGAACGAATGATGACCGCATCGCCTGCATCTGATATGAGTGATCTTGTTGTGCTTTCCGAAGCTCGATGTTCCTCCTCTCTTCATAAGTAATCACCTACTGCTCTGCTGGTGACGCCATGACTATTGTGTCTCCTCGTATGAGAACCGTGCCGAGCTTTGTGGTCTCGCCATCCTTCGTCTCCTGAGCATCGTCAAGCCACATGTTCAGGTGAAGGTCAAGTGCCATAAGCACGCCGGATATCTGTGAATTGTTTTTCAATCTCACGAGTATCCTCTTTCCCTTCGCATTGTTCAAAACGTCTATTGGTCTATCCATTTTCAAAACCTCCTCAAACAATAAAACTTTATAATTTAACAACAAAAATGTTTAAATACTTGACTAATGAGCCATCGAGTAGCGAAAAAATTTAAAAAGATTAATTTAAAAAGATTTTAAAATTAAGAATGTTGGTGATGATATGACTGTCAAACAAAAGAGGTCAAAGAGAAAAATAACAAGTGGACGCCTCCACGAGCACAGGAAATCAAGAAGATTTGAGATAGGTCGAGATTACGTTCCTGCTCATCTTTCTGACAAGCAAAGAGTCAAAAAAATAAGAACAACGGGTGGCAATGAAAAGCTTGTCGCAGTGGAAGTCAAATACGCAAACGTCTTTGTGAACGGAAAGGCGCAGAAAGTTGAAATCAAAAACGTCGTCGAAAACAAGGCAAATCCGCACTTGGTCAGAAGAAACATAGTGACGAAGGGTGCAATCATAGAAACGGAGCTCGGAAAAGCAGTCGTCACATCGAGGCCGGGGCAGGACGGCATAGTCAATGCAAAAATTTTGAATTGATTCCTTCTTTAATCTTTAAATTGTGAAATTACATTTATTTTTAGGTGGACGAATGGACAGATTAGAGATGTCAATGGCCATACTTGGCGCGTTTTCATTCGCATACTGCATCACGGACTCCATACTTTCCATATTCTTCAAGAATGGCGGCCTCAACAACCTTCAGGTTTCCCTCGTGCTCTCGGCCCTGTCCATTTCAATCATAGTGTCGTCGCCAATAGTCGGTGGACTCGCCGAGTACGCGAGCAAAAAATTCCTTCTCCTAACAAGCGTTTTCCTTGCGGGTTCATCCTACTTTCTCATAGCCGCGTTTCAAAGCTACACGTCGTTCATACTCTCCCAGCTCATACTCGGCATGGGTGTTTCCGGAATAAGCATAATCGCCCTCTCGGACCTCGAGGAGAGCATAAAGTCAAACCGCAGCGAAATGACATCATTGAGCTTCGCAATTCAGTACATCGGAAAATTCATCGGACCTCTCTCTGGAGGCATAATGGCAATGTACTACGGCATGAAAACGTCCATAATGTTCAGCGGATTTGCATTCGCAATACTCTTGTTCATGGTGTACTTTCTGTACAAAGACACGCGCACAGTAAAGATGGAGCGCGATGTCATAGACGTTCTCATGGATTTCAAGAAGTTTCTGAAAAATGACATTCTTTACATAACCAATTACATGGGATTCATAGAGTTTGCGATGATAAGCGCCCGCTATATGCTCGTCCCGCTTCTTTTGTACGAGTACGGATTCGACATGCTAAAAATAGGAATAATAATCGCATCGTTTTACTTGCTGTCGTCGTTGTTCGAGCCGTTCATCGGAAAATGGATAAAGGGAAGGATAGGGGATTTCATGCTCCTTTCCGCGGTCCTTTTCATATTTTCATTTCTTCTCATATACGTATCTCACGGCTTCTACGCTTTCATACTTGCATCCGTGCTTAGTTCAATTGCTGTTGGCATAGCGGACGTGACCACATCGGAGGCCGTTTACATGTCATCGAGGAATCACGAAGAGGCATACGGGTTCTTTTTCGGCTCGACGAGGATGGGCGGTCTGTTTGGATTTCTCGCATCCGGACTTGTGGCGCAAATCGTCGGAATTCGGGAGACGTTCGTGATAATTTCCGTTTTCATGTTTTCAATAATGCTCTACGCACTCTATTCAAGGCCGCGTGTGTTGAAAACGAAAATTTTCTCATAAGTCCAGAAAGCGCTTTATCCTTCCCTTCATGCGTTTCGCGGTGTTGTACCCGATTTTTATGATTTCCTTTGCCCGTGAGAATGAGAACGATGAAAAATTTTCCAATCTCGGCTTCAAAATCAGGGCGTCTCTGTTGTATTCGGCAAGTTTTGACTGCATCAATTCAATCGACTGGATAACAAGCGTTATTGTATTCACATTCTTTTTCTTCAGACTCTTGACGCGTCCGTTTACATTCACTCCGATTATCAGATCCGCGCCGAGCTCACGCGCGATTTTCACGGGCACGGGATTGAGAACGCCGCCGTCCACAAGAAGCGTTCTTTTGTACTCAACCGGCTTGAAAATGGCCGGTATGCTTCCACTTGCACGCATCGCCTTGGCCGCATCACCGCGCGTTATGGCAACGCACTTCCCTGCAATTATATTTGTTGAAACCGCGGCGAACCTTATCGGAAACTTTTCAATCCGTTTTACCGGGATTTTTTCTCGAAAGAACTTCTCCAACTTGTCCCCTCGTATGACGTATCCGCCTCCGAAATCTGCCATTTTTATGAGGCTCTTGTAATTCATTGACGTTGCGAGAGTTTCAATCTCTGAAAGCGGCATACCGCTCGCGTAGAACCCACCTACAATCGCGCCCATGCTGCTGCCGACTATTATGTCCGGCTTCACGCCGAGCTCCTCAATCACCTTAAGCACGCCTATGTGGGCAAATCCCTTAGCTCCGCCGCTTCCAAGTGCAAGTCCAAACATAAATGAATTTGCGCGGATAATTTAAATATCAATCGAGTATTCCGCATTTAAACGTTTCGAACAAGTAAAATTGAGGTGTATGAAATGCCAGTTGAAAAAGGAAACAAAGTCAAAATAGAGTACAAGGCGATGTTTGAAAACGGAGACGTGTTCGATTCATCAAAGGATTTTGAGTTCGAAGTCGGTTCCGGAAACGTCATAAAGGGAGTTGACGAGGCAATTGTCGGAATGGAACGCGGCGATGAGAAAAATCTCACAATCCAGCCGGACAAGGCGTACGGCCCCCATCAGGAAAAATACGTAATCGAAATTCCAAAGGGTCAGATAAAAGGAGACGTGAAAGTCGGCATGGTGATCAAATCATCAACCGGTCTCGTCGGAAAGGTCATAGAAGTCGGTGAAGACACGATAAAGGTTGACTTCAATCACCCATTGTCCGGAAAAACGTTGAAATTCTGGATAAAGGTCGTCGACTATCAGTGAAGTCCGAGCTCCTTTTCCAATTTATATTTCTTTTTCACAAGTTCCGACTCTTCCGCTATGAGAAGCTTGAACGCCGGGCTGTTGTAATTTTCGGCGCCCATTTTCTTGATTTTGTTTTCAACCTCAGCAAGACGCTCGGACACTTCTTTAAGCATTTTCTTTTTGTCATTTTTCAAGCCACGTCACCTCCATGGCATCCGTCCGCCACTTCTGTATGAAGTTCGCATCGAGGCCGAGCGGCTTCCACCCGTTTTTCGCTTCGAGCAGTCCCGTGTACGCTATCATCGCCCCGTTGTCACCGGCGTACCTTCCCGGAACAACGTAAACCTTTCCACCACGCTCTTTTGTCATGATGTCCAGTATCTCGGCGAGGCGCTTGTTTGACGCGACCCCTCCTATGACGAGGAGTTCGTTCTTTCCGAGCTGCGCCATGGCTCGCTCGCTAACTTCGGCGAGCATGGAGAATGTGTTTTCCTGCAGCGAGAAAGCGATGTCACTGACAGAATGCGTCTTGAGCTTTCTAATGGCATCCGTGACAATCCCTGTGAAGCTCAAGTCCATCCCCTTGACGACGTAAGGGAGCTCAACATACTTCCCATTTTTTGCAATCTCCTCTACCTTCGGTCCACCGGGATATCCAAGCCCCGCGCGCCTTGCAAAGACGTCGAGCGCATTCCCTATGGGAATGTCCTCCGTTTCACCGAAAACCCGGTAGCGTCCGGAAGCAAATGATATGACCTGCGTGTTTCCACCCGAAATGTAAAGCACCACGGGATCGTGCACGCCCGTGAGAAGGCGGCCTATCTCTATGTGAGCAACGCAATGGTTCACGCCGTACATCGGCTTCTTGGTGAGCTCATGCAAGGTTTTTGCGACAACGAGCCCGACTTGAAGGCACGGGGGAAGTCCAGGCCCCTGTGAGAATGAAATTATGTCAATGTCGCCGAGCGATATGTTCGCGCTCTCGAGTGCGCGCTCTATCACGTCCTTGGCAACGCTTATGTGATGCTCCGCGGCGAGTTTTGGGTGTATACCAGATCCCATTGGCGGGACAAAAACGTCGCGCTCCTCGGAGAGCACACGGTCATCCTCAACAACGCCAACGCCGAACGTGTGAGACGTCGACTCTATTCCAAGCGATATCATAATAAGAACTGAACGGCAAAGAATAAAAATCTGAAAGTGAAGTATTATCCGGTGATACGA
>WALA01000055.1 GCA_015523085.1 Candidatus Aenigmatarchaeota archaeon | reverse complement strand
GGTTATGGGATGACGTCCTTGCTCACATGAAGGAGCTCGAGAAAAAGACGGGAAAGAAGTTCGGCGACTCCGAGAATCCACTGCTCGTTTCCGTTCGTTCCGGAGCTCCGATTTCCATGCCGGGCATGATGGACACCATATTGAATCTCGGGCTCAACGACGTCTCCGTGAAGGGTCTTGAAAAGCAGACGGGAGACGAGCGCTTCGCTTACGACTCGTACAGGCGTCTCATTCAGATGTTCGGAAATGTCGTCATGGGCGTGCCGCACGAGAAATTCGAGGAAGTCATATCCGAGCAGAAGAAAAAGCGCGGCGTCAAGGAAGACACGGAGCTCACCGCGGAAGATTGGCGCGAGGTCATAGAGAAGTACAAGGAGCTCATAAAGAAGGAGACGGGGCGTGAGTTCCCACAGGATCCGTACGAGCAGCTGAGGATGGCCGTAGACGCCGTTTTCAAGTCGTGGAACAACGAGCGCGCCATAGTGTACAGGAAGGCGAACAAGATACCGGACGACCTCGGAACCGCCGTGAACATCCAGACCATGGTGTTCGGAAACATGGGGCCGGATTCAGGAACGGGTGTGGCGTTCACGCGCAACCCGGCCACGGGTGAGAAGGAGTACTTCGGAGAGTTCTTGTTCAACGCGCAAGGCGAAGACGTTGTCGCCGGAATACGTACCCCAAAGAGCATAGCAGACCTCAAGAAGGAGATACCAAAGGTTTACGAGCAGCTCGAAAACGTCTTCAAGACGCTTGAGAAGCACTACCGCGACATGCAGGACATGGAATTCACGGTCGAAAAGGGAAAACTCTACATGCTTCAAACGAGGACGGGAAAGCGCACGGCTGCGGCCGCCGTGAAAATTGCGGTGGACATGGTCAACGAGGGCCTCATAACAAAGGAAGAGGCAATACTTCGAGTGAATCCGAACGACCTCGACCAGCTCCTTCACAGAAGGCTCGACCCGAACGCAAAGAAGGACGTACTTGCAAAAGGCCTTGGGGCATCGCCTGGAGCGGCGTCCGGAAAAGTCGTGTTCGACGCTGACGAGGCCGTGAAGCTCAGTGAAAAGGGCGAGAAGGTCATACTCGTCCGCAATGAAACGACCCCTGAGGACATACACGGAATGATAGCATCTCAGGGCATACTGACGGTTCACGGCGGCATGACATCGCACGCAGCAGTCGTGGCGCGCGGAATGGGAAAGCCGTGCGTTGCCGGATGTGAGGACATAGAAATCCACGGTGACTTCTTCGAGGTCAAGGGCGTGCGTGTCGAAAAGGGCGAAGAGATCACAATCGACGGTTCAACAGGAGAAGTCATGAAAGGAATCGTGCCAACTGTTGAGCCGGCACTATCTGGTGAGTTCAAGACGCTTCTCAGCTGGGCGGACGAGATACGCGACCTCGGAGTCCGCGCAAACGCAGACAATCCGAAGGACGCTGCGAAAGCAGTAGAGCTCGGCGCGGAGGGCATAGGGCTCTGCCGAACGGAGCACATGTTCTTCGACCCAGAGCGACTCCCGACGGTCCAGAAGATGATTATGTCAAAGACGTCCGAGGAGAGGAAAAAGTATCTCGACCTTCTCCTTCCGATGCAGCGCGAGGACTTCGTCGGAATCTTCAAGGCGATGGGACCGAGACCTGTCATAATCCGACTCATCGACCCACCGTTGCACGAATTCCTGCCGAAGCGCGAGGACCTCATGGTGAAGCTCGCACTTCTCAAGGAGCACGGAAGCGAGAGCGAGATAAAAGAAGTCCAGGAACTTCTTGACCGCGTGAATGAATTGCACGAGGCAAACCCGATGCTCGGACTGCGCGGATGCAGGCTCGGAATCATATACCCGGAGATAATTGAAATGCAAACGCGCGCCATAATGGAAGCAGCGGTCAAAGTGAAGAACGAGGGAGTCGACGTAAAGCCGGAGATTATGATACCGCTCGTCGGCCACGTGAATGAGCTCAAGATAGCGCGCGAAATCGTGGACCGCGTCGCGAAGAGCGTCCTCAAAGAAAACGGCGCTGACATACACTACATGATAGGAACCATGATAGAGATACCGCGCGCGGCGCTGACGTCGGAGGAGATAGCGAAGTACGCGGACTTTTACTCCTTTGGAACGAACGACCTGACGCAAATGACATTCGGGTATTCGAGGGACGACGCGGAATCCAAGTTCTTGGCGCAGTACATAGACAAGAAGATTCTCAAGGACAACCCATTTGCAGTCCTAGACCGCGATGGCGTCGGGAAGCTCATGAAGATGGCTGTCAGCGACGGCAAGAAGTCGAATCCGAAGCTCGAGCTCGGAATATGTGGTGAGCACGGCGGAAACCCATCGTCAATCGAGTTCTGCCACATCATAGGGCTCGACTACGTTTCGTGCTCCCCGTACAGAGTCCCGATAGCAAGGCTCGCGGCAGCTCAGGCGAAGCTAAAGAACAAAAATTAAATCCCTCCTTTTTTTATTTTACTTTTATTATGAACGATGAGAGCTCCTTCTCATACGAAAACGATTTCTCATTTCCAAGAACG
The DNA here is from genome assembly GCA_015523085.1 of Candidatus Aenigmatarchaeota archaeon. Taxonomy (GTDB): domain Archaea; phylum Aenigmatarchaeota; class Aenigmatarchaeia; order GW2011-AR5; family WALA01; genus WALA01. The sequence continues at coordinate 4,428 of WALA01000055.1, read as the reverse complement.
TGCATCCAAAGCAGCGCCTCCTTTTCGGCCATTGTCAAATGCCGATATCCTCGGTCGTGGACAAAAACGTTTCTGAGGTTGTTGTAAAAGTTCATGTCGCTCTCGCTCGGTATGACGAAAATGTTCGAGAGTATTTTTTTGTCCGAGTATTCGTCGTGTTGTGACTTCCACTTCAAGTAGTTGAACGCTGCAACACCGTGATGGCACCAAACAGAAACGGCGTTCTTGTACTTTTTGGCAAGCGTGAAGTAATTAGCATACCCGCAGTTGTGGTTCGTTTGCTTTGTCCCCTCCCACTCACCAGGGCGCAGTGGAACGTGCTCTATTTTCACTTTGTAAGTCACATCTTCCGATGTTGACGGCACATAAACGATTGCGTTCTCCCCGTAGTCATCAGAATGGATAGCGCCGTTGAAAACTTTGGAAAGGTAAAGGTGAAGCTTTTGCGCATTTTCGTTCTCGGACTTCCCGTAAATTTCCGGAACAAAGAAGTAAAGCATCTCGAGCCCTTTGAAAAGCATTGTCAATGGCACGAGCCGAAGCGTGTTGTCATAACGCGAGCGCCACCCGTAGCCGCGGTAGATTTCTTTGCCGTGATTTCTAATTTGATCGCGTATCAACTTCTGCGGATTTATTACACGATTAGGATGGGGAATCTTTATTTTAAACTCCTTGCCTTTTTTGTCAAATTCGTCTGAGCTCAGTCCATTCGGAAGCACGCGTCCCTCAAAGTAAATTTTCGTGCCGCCGAGTTCGCCTTCCAAGGTGTTCATGAGCTCTTTTCTGTTTTTCACGATTATTTCGTTCCGATAATTCTTTTCTTGCTGATTAAAGAAGTAAAAGTAATTTATCAGCCCGTCGGCAAACCGCTTCAAGTCCGATTCCTTTACAAGCATATTGATTACTAAAAAGAAAGAAATTAAAAGTTATCTATCGGAAAACCCATTCCTCCTTTATGTTCTCCTTCGGAGTTGATTCATCACCCTTTTGCTCGATGTGCTCTTCCTCTGAAAGGCGCTTTGCTATCTCGGCGAACTGCTCCTTCGCCATCTGCTTCTTCGCATACGTTATTATGACCTTGTCGTCGTCGAATCTCGGTATGACGTGTATGTGGGCGTGCGGTATTATCTGCCCCGCGATTTTTTCGTTGTTCATGATTATGTTCACGCCCTTGCATTCGAACCTCTCTTTCAATCGGCGCGCGATTTTCTTCGCAACAAGAATCATGTCGGAAAGGACGTCATCGTCAATGGAGTAGACGTTGTCAAAGTGCTCTTTTGATATCACGAGTGTGTGTCCCGGGTTCGCAGGGTTGATGTCGAGTATCGCAATGCACTTGTCCGTCTCGAGTATTTTGAAGCTCGGTATCTCGCCAGAAACTATTTTGCAAAATATGCATCCATCCATGCCATCACCGATAAGAAATTGGGCGGAACGCTTTTATTCTTTTGTTCCAAGTACTATTCATGAAATGGATCTCAGTCGGCATAGCGGTCCTGTATGCGATATTCTTCGCGTACGCCGTTCACTCGCTATACAGAATGCCGGAGAGCAGGTGCTCGTTCGAAAAGTTCAACGCGACGAATTACACGCAGAGCTTCGAAGCGTGCTACAAAAGGCAGAATGAGCTCCGCGAGAAGCACAACTACGTCTCGTTCGTCATGCTCGGAATCATATCAATAGCGTCCATAATCGCCGGAATGTACTTGAATGGATCTGTTAAAGATGGCATAGCCGGCGGTGGCGTCCTTCTGCTCGTTTACGCATCGCTGCGGTATTGGGGAAACGTTGGCGAGGTCGTCCGCCTCGCGGTATTGGGCGCCGGCCTCGTGGCGCTCATAATCATTGCGTCGAAAAGGCATTAATTATTTAAACACGACGCCAGAAATAATTTAAGAGCGGGGTCATAGTCTAGCCTGGTTAGGACGGCAGGCTCCAGAGAGCTCCCTTCCGCTGAAAGAGGGGAGTTGAAAGAAACCCTTGGGTTCTCGCTAAAGCCTCTTCCTAAGAGGCTTTTCTGGAGCGCCGAGCTCGGAAACGAGCGATGACGGGAGAAACCTGCTGACGGGGGTTCGAATCCCTCTGACCCCACTTCTCACATTATAGCCATCGCAACGAGTATGAGAATGGACACCCCTATGGCGTCCGCAACGCTCGTGAGAATCGGTATGGAGACGTTGTCCGGGTCTATCCCCTTCTTGTAAGAGTACACGGAAACAACGTAAGTTATGAGCAGTATTGAAATCGTTAGCAGAGCTCCGGCAGCCGTGCTGAGGAAAATCATCTTCAAGAGGGAAAGCGTCCTAAGGTTCGTGGCAACCGATATGGCATAAGTCAGCGCCCCGACGAGTGGGAAAACGGTTACGAAGAGCTCTCCGATAAGCATGAGCTCCTCCTTGAGATCGATAATGCTCGAAAGTTTCGGTTCAACTTCACCAAGATGCAGTTTCGTTGAAAGGCGCGACGAGAATATGTTCCCCATGTTCCCGCCCTCTTCAAGAAACACGGGTATGAGCATGAGTATTGAAGGGTAAATGGACAGGAGTTCTATCTTTCCCTGCATGACGCTTCCGGATATCATTCCTATGAGAGAGCACACGAGGAGTATTGGGATGGACTGCTTTATTATTGAAACCCGGCTGTCGCGCCTGTAATCCTTTATGAGATAGTAAGAAACCCCGAAAAGAATGACAAAAAACAACGCAACTGAAATCGCGTGGTACTTGAGAACGAGATATCCCGAGAGAAGTATGGACGGAAGTGTGAACAAATCGCCGAGCCCGGTTATGAGCGGAGACGTCACGTTGTCCGGGTCGAAGTTGTGCTCGTACGATTTGAACGTTATGAAGAACGTCACGACGAGCATTACGGCGCCAGAGACGACGCCCGAGAGGAATGCGATGACCATGAAATCGTACAGATTTATGGCGTGCTCGCCTATGACGATTGCGGACGCTTTTGTTATTATGCCGAGAACGAGTGCCATAACAGTCGTGATGTAAATCGTCGCGTAAATGTTTTGTGAGACCTCCTTTTCTTCAATTGAGAATTTCTCGATGGAACCGAGATGGAGCGCCGTGCCAAGTCGCGACCCGAGAGATGCGAAAACGTTGCCGCGCATGCTTATGGAGGCGGGCACGAGTATCATGAGGCCCGGGAGAAGGAGAAAGAAATGGCTAAATGAGCCCATTAGGAAGCCGGTGAGAAAATCCGTGGCTATGCTTATGATAATTGCCGCCAGGCTTTCCTTCATCATCTTCGCCCCCGTCCATGCCATCACCTCTTGAGAATGCGCTTCACGTGTTTGCACGCGCCTTTCGAACCCACGCCAATGACGACATCACCGGCTTTGAGCTTCGTGTCCTTCTTTGGATTGAATATCCACTTCTTGTGCCTTCGTATTCCTATTATGTTGACGCCGTAGCGCTTCCTCAGTCCGAGCTCAAGAAGCGTCTTTCCGTCTGTGTGGCTGCCTATTTTCACCTTGAAGATGGTTTCATCCGTGTCCTTGAGCGCGTCCTTTATTATCGGATGGAGCTTCTGCCCGCTCAAGACGAGCTCGGCCAAGTTCCTCGCTGCGCGGCTGACGAGCCTTGCCGATTCGACTATGTCCATGACGCCGACGAGCTTTCTCGACGGGCGGCCGCGCGCCGCAGCGAAAAGATGGACGTAGAGCTTCTCCTCGACGTCGTCGATGTTGTCGTAAAGAAGTTCGACCTCCTTAGCTATGTCCTTGCTCTCGAAAAGCACGGACGAGTACCCGAGGTCCAGGATGAGCTCCGACGTGTTCTTGAGCTCCTCGAGAAGGTCTTTGACATTTTCACCCATGGGATTTCACCGAATAAATTTCTGCGCGAGCGTTTAAATTTGAAGTGGTGAAACGTTTTTATTGTTTATCACCATTATAAAGTTGTGATTCATATGAAAACGGAGATGATTGTAAATTACGTGAATGAGTTGAGAGAGCTGCTTCCGAATTACAGAGTTTTTAAGAATGAAGAATTGTTCCTAACCGGCTCTGGCCACCCGGAAGAGAGAAAAGTGAACAAGGCCGTACTCGGCGTGCTGGAGGGAGCATACAGCAACGTTGAGATTATGAAGCAAAATTTTAGATTATCCGGCAGAAAAGGATATTACATTGTTGAAGCAACACCGTCTCTGACAAAAAGGGGAAAGAAGATAATAGAGAGAATTGACAAATATGTTCCGAATAACAAAAATCCGAAAGCGCCTATCAACAGTGTGACAAAAATTGTTTACAGTTATTTCATCGGAGGCCTCAAAAAAGATGGAATCGAATTAAGGAAAGGTGGCGAGGTAGAGAAATTGATAAACCTCTCGGAAGATAAAATTAGAAGCATTTTGTCCAAATTCCTCGTCATAGCGAACCCAGACACCGTGCTTGGCATACTTTATCAAAAGACAGGG
>WALA01000054.1 GCA_015523085.1 Candidatus Aenigmatarchaeota archaeon | reverse complement strand
GGACATTCCAGACGAAGTCACGGACTCGATGATAGCCCTTGGGATTTTTTACTGGGCTGTCGAATCGCTGAGTCTCGGAACAATCGTTCCGCTCGCAACGTCCATTGCCGTGGGCGTTCTTTTCTTGGCGTTTGGATACGTCCTCTACAAGACGGGTCAATGGGGAGGCGGCGATGCAAAGCTGCTCGGCGCCATAGGGTTCCTCGTTCCGATTTTCAAGACATCACTGTTCCCACTTCACTTTCTCACAAACGTTTTCGTCGTCGGCGCCGTGTACACCGTTCTGTATGCCATAACGGTCGGGCTGCTCTACGGCTCGTTCACGAAGTTTTTCAAGGAAACTCCTCTCTACATAACTCTCATATCAATTGCCATAATGGTCTCTGCGTTCTTCTTCGAGCGCATTGAAGGCGAAATAATATTCCTCTTCGGATTTCTCGTGCTTTTCTTTTTCTACGCGAAGTACATCGAGAAGAACGTTTTCGTCAGGCGCATACCGGTTTCCAAGTTGAAAGTTGGCGACGTCCTTCTCTCGTCAAAGGAATGGGTCGGGATAACGGAAAAGGAGCTCGCCAAAATCAAAAGGAAGCGCAAGTACGTCAAGGTGAAGGAAGGTGTTCGGTTTGGCATCGTGTTCTTCTTCGCGCTCATAGCAACCTTTTTATACGGTAACCTACTATTTCTTTTGATGTGATCGCAATGATAGTGGCAGTCATACCGGCGCACAACGAGGAGGGGACAGTCGGAGGTGTGGTTCGCCAAACAAGGAGATACGTTGACCGCGTCATAGTCGTCGATGACGGTTCGAGCGACAGAACGAGCTCAGTCGCCCGGAAAAACGGCGCGCGCGTCATAACGCTAAAGCGGAATCGTGGCGTCGGATACGCAACGCGCGTCGGAATGAAAGCCGCGATGCGCGATGGAGCAAATATAATAATCACGCTTGACGCCGATGGTCAGCATAACCCGAAGGATATACCGAAGTTCTTGAAAAAAATAAGTGAGGGATACGAATTCGTGATAGGTCGGCGCGACCTTTCAAACTATCCCATAATTAAGAGATTCGGAAATTTCGCCCTCAACACGTTTGTAAACATCATCTCAGGCACGGCAATCCCCGACACCGAATCAGGATTCCGCGCATACAAGTCGAGCGCACTGAAAAAGCTCGTTCTCACTGCCGATAGGTACGAGATATGCGACGAAATAATTTTCGAAGTCGGCCGGAACAACTTGAAATGGTCGTACGTTCCCATAGAGTCAAGCGTTTACAGAAAGGGAACGGGAATTCTCGACGGTATCAAAATCTTCAAGTTCATGCTGAGAAGAAGAAAGAGAAACCTCCTCTCTTATTACGAGGACTTCAAGTACGTCGTTCTCAGATGGGCGAGAAAATCGCGATTCTAAAAAAGCAAACGCGTTACAGGACTGTTTTGACTTTCGGTATTCCCTTTTTCAGCGTCTTCTTGAGCCCGACTGAGAATTTCGTCTTTTTCACGCCAAATTTTCTCCACCATGGATAGTCCTCGAAAACATCACCCGATGTGAGAGAGTCGAGCTGGTCGAGCGTGAACTTGAAATTCCTGTCCACAGCACGATAAGTCGCGACCGCGAGCTTGAAGAGTGGCAGCGGTATGTATATCATGGCGCGCCATCCTACGTTCTTGATTATCTCGCGTATCATCTCATCGAAGTAGACGATGTCGCTGTTGATGTTGTACGTTTCATTTGTCGGCTCCATTTCAATCATCTTGTCTACGAGCGCACAAACGTCCTCAACGAACACGGGCTGGCGCGGATACTTCCCGTTTCCCGGTATCGGGAAGAATGGAAACTTTATCGCAAGGTTTGTGAACCATCCGACGTTCTTATCGTCGTAAGGTCCGTACATCACGGACGGGCGGAGAATGAAAAACGGTATTTCACTTTCAACGACGAGCTCCTCGCCCTTCTTTTTCGTCTCGGCGTACCAGTCCTTCCTAACGGACAAGACGGCCGCGCTGCTGAAATGTATTATCTTTTTCACACCGTGCTTTTTCATGGCATCAAGTACGTTGCGCGTCGCGTCAACGTTGTTCTTCTTGAAATCAGCGTAGTTCTCGGAAGAAATTTGCGCTTCAAGGTTCACGACGACGTCCGCGCCGTAAAAAACATCTGCCCATTTTCCGCGCCTCGACAGGTCGGCACGAACTACTTGAACGCCTTTCTTTTCAACTTCCTTCAACGCGTCGGCGTTCTTGTCTATGACAAATATGTCATCCGGCGACCTACCGTGAGAAATGAGATAATCTATGAGGTTTTTTCCGACGAACCCAGCGCCGCCTGCAAGCACTATTTTTTGGTACATACAAACACTTCATAATAAAAGGTTTTAAAATTTTGCGCAGTAGTTTAATTAGACACGTGCACCCTCCATTTATGTGGTCTGTATTTGGATGGTTGCACGTGTTCTTTTTTATTTAATCCACAGAAGCACGAGTACAATCAGCCCGGTAAGTGCTCCGAACGCTATGACCCATTCTGGCTTTATCTTCACAACCTCGTCGCCGGTGTCGTAGTAACGAACGAGTCCGGCCGTCGATTGCGGCAAGTAGTTCTCCTTTTTCTTTGACATAGAGCCACCAAATTTTAAGTTGGTGAAAAAGTTTAAATAATGAAAAGAAGGTAACCTGGAGTAGCCCATTTTCTGTTGGCCCTTTCACCGCCACTTGGAAGGCAGATCATCAGGAGGACCATGACCATTTGTCTGTGCGCCTATCGGCTTGCACTCCCGGCTAAAGCGGGTTCGTTTCACCCCGTCCAGGTTCATTTCTCGGATTCATAGATCCGCTGGTTGGGTGTCGTTTCTGCTTCCCGCTCATGGCATCACTGCCAAATAGCCATTCGGAGTGAATGGAGCTTCCTCAGGCAATGCCCGGCGGTCATTCCCTCAGGTTACCAAATAAATTTCCCGCGGAGATTTATATTCATTTATATTCTACAACATAGATTTCAGCGCAAATAATTCTTTTTAACTATGGAAATGAGCTCACTTGGCTTTGATATGACGTAATCCGGCTTTTCCTTGGACTTCTTCTTCCTGAACATAAGAACTTCGCCGTACTTCGCGAACACCGAGACCATTCCAACGTTCTTGGCGCCGACTATGTCCCTGTCTATGTTGTCGCCCACGAACATCGCCTCGCTTGGGCGTATGCCAAGCTTTCTCACGGCGAGCAGGAACGGCCTCTTGTTCGGTTTCTCGACTTTCGAGTCATCGTACGTCACGACCACATCAAACTCGTTGTGAAGTCCTATTTCAGCGAGGCGTATCCACGCCTTTATCTTCGGGGCGTCCGTGACTATGCCAACCTTTATACCGTTTTTCTTTAGGAAATTCAGAACGCGCTTCATTCCCGGATAAACGTGATATGCGTGCTGCCTCGCGCGCCTGTACGCGACTATGCCCACGGCAAGAAGTCTGTAATCGACGCGTCCAATCGCGCGTTTGAGGAAGCGCTGAAACGTCGTCCTGTCTTCCATCTTCGTCGTTTTGAATATGCGGACGAAAATCTCGCGCGCGCTTTTGATGTCGAGCGGGAGGCCCTCATCAATCATGGCGCGCACCGCCGCGTCTATACACGTCGTCTTGAAACGAATGTAGTCGACAATCGTGTTGTCCAGGTCGAAGAGCACCGCCTTTATCATAATTTAATTTGTATCGCCAGCTTAAAAATGTGACCCAACCGAATTTAATACTTTCATGCCAAAGTACATTCATGACATTTGATATTTTTTCGGACGATATGCAGAAGCTGCTTAAGGAGCGTGGATTTTTGGAGCCGACACTCGCGCAACGAATGGGCATACCGAAGATTTACCGCGGCGATGACGTACTCGTCATAGCGCCAACGGGAATCGGGAAGACGGAAACCGCGATGCTGCCGATTATGGACAAGATACACGCAAACAAGTACAACCCCGTGTCCGCACTTTACATCACCCCGTTACGAAGCTTGAACAGGAATCTTCTCCAGCGCCTCTTCTGGTGGGCGGACAAGCTGGACATAGAAGTCGGGCTCCGCCACGGCGACACAACAACGGCCGAGAGAAAGTTTCAAATACAGCACCCACCCGACATACTCATAACAACGCCCGAGACCCTTCAAGGAATAATAATCGGTTCGAGCGTAAGGAAGATGCTCAAGAACGTCAAGTTCGTTATAATAGACGAGATCCACGAGCTCGTCGGGAGCAAGCGCGGCATAATGCTTTCCGTAGTCCTCGAGCGACTTCGCGAGCTCGCCGGGGACTTCCAGCGCATAGGCCTCTCCGCAACCGTCGGCTCGCAAGACAAGGTTGCAAAGTTCCTCTCGCCAAAGGCAAAGATAATACGAGCCGAGACCCAGAAGGACATAAGGATAAAACTTATTTGCCCGAAGCCGACGAAGGAAGATGTGGAACGCGCAAACGACCTCATGGTTCTTCCCGAGACGATGGCGAAGATACGCACGATATACGAGCTCGCCAAGGGCCACTCGACGCTCATATTCACGAACACACGCCAAACAGCCGAAATAATTTCATCGCGCTTGAAGAAGTTCGATGAGAAGTTCGCTCAGGAGGTTCATCACGGCTCCCTTTCTAAGGACGTGCGCATAAAAACCGAGAACGATTTCAAGTCCGGGAAGCTCAAGGCACTCGTGTGCACAAGCTCGCTTGAGCTCGGCATAGACATAGGGTCCATCGACCTCGTGATACAGTATCAGTCGCCAAGACAGGCGTCGAAGCTCATACAGCGCGTCGGCCGTGCGGGACACTCCATAAACCGCGTGTCCGAGGGCATCATAATTTCCGGCGGCGAGGACGAAATCGAATCGCGCGTCATAATGGAGCACGCACTCAATGGAAAGCTCGAGGAGATAAGGATACACGAAGGCGCGCTCGACGTCCTCGTTCTCGGCATAATGGGCATGGCAATCGAGAAGTACAAGGAAAGCGCCAAAAAGATTTTCTCCGTCATAAAGCGCGCGTACCCATACCACAATCTCACGTACGAGCAATTCGTGGAGATTTTGAACTTCATGGTGTCTCAGCATCTCATAGCGCTCGAGCCAAACGATGATGACTTCGAGGTCATACGCAGAAGGCGTGGCTGGAAGTTCTACTTCGAGAACCTATCAACCATACCTGACACGTACCAGTACAAGATAATCAACACGACCAACCGCGGGTTCATAGGAACGCTTGATGAGGGGTTCGTGTCCGAGTACGCGCAACCCGGTCAGACGTTCATAGTCAAGGGAATGCCGTGGAAAATCATACAAGTCGAAAAGGACAAGGTGTTCGTCGAGCCCGCGTCGAGCATTGAGAGCGCCATACCGTCGTGGGAGGGTGAGCTCATCCCCGTGTCATTTGACGTCGCCCAGGACGTTGGCCGG
>WALA01000053.1 GCA_015523085.1 Candidatus Aenigmatarchaeota archaeon | reverse complement strand
GAAGATAACTTTCCTGTGGGATCATTCCAAAAATTTTTATAATCGTTAAAATTGTTTATCTGATATACTTTTCCATTTCGACTTTTTATCTTTATTTTTTTCTTCAGGTTCAAACGATAAAATATAACATCATACCAATTCTCAACGTATTTTATAGTATTGATCAAGCCATTCAATTTGGTGTTAACTGGTGCAAATAAATATTGAATAAAACCACAATTCTTCATTTTTCTATCCCTTCCTCATCCAATCGATGTATTTCTTTATGGCTTCCCTTATCGGGGTTTTCGGAGACCAGCCGAGCTCCGTTTTTATCTTCGTCACGTCGAGCAGGAACGCCGGAACGTCGCCCTTCCACCCACCGACCGGCTTGTCCGCCACCGGGGCTGTGTACTTGAATTTTGGATTCAGGCCGAGCTCGCCTGCGACAATCTTCGCGATTTCATTGACCGTTATCTGCTCTTCCGATCCTATGTTGAATATTCCACTCGCCTTCGCTGCGAGCAGCGTGGCCTCCACGGTGTCGTCTATGTAAAGGTATGATTTGTTCTGGAGACCGTTGCCAAGTATGAGGAGCTCATTCGGGTTCTTCATGAGCTTGTGGTAGAAGTCCCATATCACGCCGTGATTGCTCCGCGGCCCGAAAATGTTTGCGTAGCGGACTATAGTGTAGTCGAAGCCGTACGTTGCAGCGTACGATTGTATGAACGCCTCGCCGAAAACTTTCGACGCAGCGTAGTTGCTTATCGGACGGCTCGGGTACTCTTCGGGTGTCGGTATCTTCTCCGCATTCCCGTACACGGTTGACGTCGATGCGAACACTATTTTCTTTACATCGTTCTTGCGCATGGCTTCGAGAACGCGGAACGTTCCAAGGACATTGTCGTGATAAATTTTCTCGGTTGCCTCTGAAGAGAGCCGCACATCAGGGCACGCAGCGTAGTGGTAGACGATGTCAACGCCTTCGAGCAGCGAGCTATCTAGCGACGCTATGTCGGCGTTCACAAACCTGATGTCGCCGTTGTCGATGTAATTCTGAATGTACTTTGTCGTAGAAGATGATAAGTTGTCGATGACCAAAAGTTCGTTGCCAATGAGCGCGTCCACGAGATGACTCCCTATGAACCCGGCGCCCCCCGTTATCGCGATTTTCATACTGATATTGAGGAGAAAAACTTTTTAATATTACTCGTGGGATTTATATTTCATGAATGGGGTCAACGCCGTTTGGAGGCGGTTCGACGAGATACGCCGCATACCGAGATGCACGGGCAACTACTCGAAAATTTTCGACTATCTGAGGAATTTCGCCGAGGCGCGCGGACTCGAAATCTTGCAAGACCGCATCGGAAACGTTCTCATAAGAAAGCACTGCGACAATCCCATCACATTACAGGCGCACATGGACATGGTTTGCGAAAAGAACGAGAACGTGAATTTCGACTTCTCAAAGGACCCAATTGAGCTCATTCGGAAAGGCAAATGGCTCATGGCAAACGGCACGACGCTCGGAGCGGACAACGGAGTTGGAATGGCTGCGGCCCTTGCGGCGCTTGATGAGCTCCCCTGCGTTGAAGCGCTTCTCACGGTGAACGAGGAAACGGACATGAGCGGCGCTCTGAACCTCGACCTTCCGATAAGGGGAAAGTACCTGATAAATCTCGACACGGAGGAAGAAGGCGTCCTCTACACTGGATGTGCCGGCGGCGTGGACACGATATTCAATATCCCGATCAAGCGAGAGAGCTACAGCGGAAGCGCGTTCGAGATAACCGTTCGCGGATTCCGCGGCGGGCACTCAGGAACGGAGATACATCTCCATCGCGGAAACGCGATAAAACGGCTCGCAGAGCTCCTCGATGGAATTGATTTCAAGCTCGTCTCCATAGACGGCGGAAACAAACCGAACGCCATACCGAGGGAGGCGCGCGCCATCGTCTTCGCAGAGCGCATTGAGGACATCGAAGCAGACGTCCGCCCCGTGGAAGCGCACGATTACATAGTCAACGGGCGGCGCATAATCGACTTCATACTCAGCCTGCCTCACGGCGTCCTCGAGCTGAGCACGAAGATAAAGGGCCTCGTCGAGACGTCGACCAATCTTGCGAGTGTGAGAACGGCGGACTCCGTTGAAATAGTCGAGTCCAGCCGGAGCTCATCAATGTCCGCACTGCGCGCGCTTGAACGCCAGCTGAAGGCTCACGGCCGCCTTGTAGGAGCGAAAGTTATTCAGCGCAACGAATATCCTGGGTGGGAGACGGACAAGAATTCCGAGGCGATAAAAATCGCCGCGTCCGTGTACAAAAGATTGTTCGGCAAGGCGCCGAAAATCACGGCAATTCACGCTGGCCTGGAGGTCGGGGTCATAAAGAGCAAGTTCCCTAATCTTGACGTCATTTCAATTGGCCCGACAATAAAGAACGCCCACTCTCCGAATGAAATGGTCGACATGAGAAGCGTCGAAAGGTTCTGGAAGTTCCTGACGGAGCTCGTCAAAGAAATGAGCGCTGAAAAAGTTCGCGCCTAGGATGAGATTTACGCCGCCTCGAATTTCGTTCTGTACTTCAGAGGAAGCTTGTGCTTTGCGCGGCGAAGGGCCTCTTTTCCGTCCTTGACTTGTTCCTGCTTCAGCCAAATTTCCATGACTATCTGACCTTCCTTGACGATGGCCGCCGTTCCAATGGGTCGGCCAAACGACGCCCGCATTCCCTGCTGGAACCTGTCCGCCCCTGCGCCCGTGGCGAGTGGGTTTTCGCGGAGGACCTGGTGCGGATACGGTCGGACGCGAAGGAAGTAGTTTCCCTGCCCGAGCTTCTGGTCCAGGTAATGGACAGCCGCAATACGCGCCGCCTCCAACGAGTTGTGGCGTATTTGGATGTTTTGTTCAGAAATCAAGTATAATTTTGCGTTGTAATCCTTCGAGATGTCACCAACGTTGAATTGGTGGATTTTCGACCCAGGAACACCTTTTACATAGCCTTTTCTAGGCTTTCTTCGCGACTGCCTCGTCCAAGGCCTGTGCGGCTTTCTGTAGCATTTTCCTGGTCTAAGCCCCATTTATGACACCTCTGGTTCTCTATATTTATCCATACAAACATTTAAAAAGTTTCATGAACGGCGAAACATCATCATAAATGATATCATGAAAATCATACACAAATAATCAGATTTTAGGTGACTGAGCCATAGGTTCTGACGCTGGGGGTGGGATTTGAACCCACGCGGGCTTTCGCCCACTGACTTAGCAGGCCAGCGCCCTACCAGGCTAGGCGACCCCAGCATTCCAACAAGATTTTGATTCCGAGGATTTAAATGTTTTTGAGTGCACATTCTCTGTTTAACGTTTCATTTGAAGTTGAATTTTAAATACATTCAAAATAACTGAAATCATGATTGAAAAAGTTAGGGAAATTGTTAAAAATGAATGTAAAGATGAAGATTGGAAGTTTCACATATTACCAGTTGTTAAATATTCAAAGATGTTAGCTAAAAAACTTAACGCCAATGAAGAACTTGCGGAATTGGGTGCCATGCTCCATGATATCGGAAGGATAAAGTTTGGACCAGAGAACCACGAAATAACAGGCATTCCGGAGGCGAAGAAGATCCTTAAGAAATTTGGTGTGTCTCAAAAAGTCATTGATGAAGTAAAACATTGTATCGAAACACACAGAGGAAGCAAAAATAAAAAGCCCAGGACAATAACAGCCAAGATTGTTGCAAACGCCGATGCGATGGCTCATTTCGATAACGTTCCCATGCTGGTTCAAATTGGTCTGAAAAAGTACGATAACAGCATTGAAAAGGCAGTAAAATGGGTTTATGAAAAAATTGAGAGAGATTGGAACAAAAAGTTAACGATACCAGAGGCGAAAGAAATGATGATGGGGAAGTACAAGGCAATTAAGCTGCTGTTGGAACCAATGATGAAAGAGATATAATTGCAATCCAACTGAAACAGCACATAATAATTTATATTATTCAAAATAAAATATATCCATGGAAAAAGGAGCAGATTTCAATTGGCTTAGAAAAATTGCAAAAGATGAAAAGAGTAAGAAATGGATTGAAAAAATTGAAAAATGGCATAAAGATGCCTTTGAAAAAGGAAAGTTTATAAAAAGTAGTCGTCCGTTCTCAGTTAATTTGGGGAAGTATAAGATTTGGTTCAGAAGATGCAGTGCATATTCATCTGCAGATATTTATACTGAAATCTTCAAAGAAAACGACCACCTCTCAATTCCGGAATTTTCTGGTAAAGATGCCGATTTGGTTGTTGATATTGGAGCCAATGAAGGATATTACACATTAAAGATCAAACAAAACAACCCCATGTGTAAAGTCATGGCCATCGAACCAAATCCATTGGCATTTGAGATTTTGAAGAAGAACATCGAATCAAACAAAATCCAAGGGGTTATTTTGGTAAATAAAGCAATTTGTAATAGAAATGGGAAAATGACCCTAGAAATAGTTGAAAGTGTGAGCGCCATTGGTGGCCGGGACGTCAGAGTGATAGATCGTCCGTGGTTAAAGAAAGAAATGATAAGAAAAATTAAAGTTGATTGCATAACTTTAGAAAGGCTTTTCCGTATATACAATATCGACCGTGTGGACATACTTAAACTTGATATTGAGGGGATGGAGTTCGACATTCTGAAAAACAGTAAAAATATATTGGATAAAGTTCGTAAGATTGTAGTTGAATGGCACAGTGAGAAAATAAGAGACAATGTAAAAAGATTTTTGAAGAAGAATGGATTCAATCTTTTATATGAAGAAAAAAGAGATTATGGAAACCTATACTTCATCAATCAACAACAATACAATGATTTTATGATAAGAAAATATTATGAAAAATCAGTAAAGGACGAATGGAAAAGATTAATCAAAGATCCATATCACCGACTTGAGTTTGACACTACTATGTTGTTTCTTAAAAAATATCTTCCAAGGAAAGGTTTGATTTTGGACGCCGGCGGTGGTCCGGGAAGATATACGATTGAGCTTGCTAAGCGTGGATATGATATAGTTTTGTTAGATTTAGCTAAAGAAAATCTAAAATTTGCCAAGAAACAAATAAAAAGAGCTAAAGTTGAGAAAAAAGTCAAAGCAATAATTCAAGGAGATGTCAGGAATTTGTCTAGATTTGAGAACAATAGTTTCGATGCTGTTTTGTGTTTGGGTGGTCCATTATCCCATATTAAAGGAGAGAAACAAAGAGATAAGGCTATTTCTGAATTGATAAGGGTTGCCAAACCAATGGCACCAATTTTTATATCGGTGTTTGGAAAATTCGGACGGTTAAATTTGATTTCTTCCAACAGTGACCAAGAAATTGGTTCCAAATATTTTGAGAGATTTATAAGAACAGGAGAAAGCTATTCATGGAAAGGAAAATATTATGCTCATTATTTTTCACCCGAAGAAATCAAAGAGCATTTTAAGAGAAAAAATTTCAAAATAATCCAATTGATTGGGCTAGAGGGTTTAGCAACTCCATATAGAAAAGCAATAAATAATCTTGCCAAAAATAAAAGAGCATGGCACAACTGGCTATATATGCATTATAAACTTTGTACTCATCCAATCATCGTTGGTATAAGTATACACATTCTGCTGATAGGAAGAAAGGAATAATTCATTCATACAAAGATCGTCAAGATTCTTAAAATTTTTCGTTGAACCCTATTTATGGGATGTCTGTTTTGCAAAATTTACAAGGAAAAGATTGACATAATATTCGAGAACAAATATTTTTACGCACAATTCGATAAATTTCCCGCCTCTCCCGGGCATTCCGAAGTGATCCCAAAGAGGCATGTCGCGTCGCTTCTAGATCTGTCTGACGAAGAGTGGAAATTTCTAAAGCCTGCGATAAGAGACGTGATAAAAATTATAGAAAAAACTGATTTAAAGAAATTGTACGAAAATTTCACGAGAACACCGCTCAATGAAAAATCCAGGTGGTTCTGCGATCAAATGTTGAAGCGTCCGTACATAAATAGAAAGCCAGATGGATACAACATAGGGGTTAATGAGGGGGAGGCGGCTGGACGGACGATACATCATCTTCACATCCACATAATTCCAAGATACTTCGGAGACGTTGAAAATCCGGTTGGTGGTGTGCGTCACGTCATTCCGCATATGGGAAATTACAAAAGCGAATAATTCAATCGCGCGTTTCCATGAATTTATAAAGTATCAGCGCATTTGTTTATCATGAGCGATTGTGTATTTTGCAAAATCGTCTCCGGGGAAATAAATTCTGCGAAGATTTGGGAGGACGATGAGTTTCTTGCAATCCTTGACGTCATGCCGAACACAAAGGGTATGGCCCTCGTTCTGACCAAGAAACACTACGATTCCTACGCGTTCGATATGCCCGAAGACGTCTACTTGAGATTCATGCTTGCGGCGAGAAAAGTCGCCAAAATGCTTGAGAAAGGTCTCGGCGTCGCGCGTGTAGCCATGGTCATGGAAGGAATGGGAGTGAATCACGCCCACATAAAATTGTACCCTCTGCATGGTGTCAAGAAGAAATTCAAGGAAATGTGGTCCAAGGAAAAGGTGTTCTTCAATAAGTACGAAGGCTACATCACCACAAAAACCGGTCCGAAAGTTGATATGACCGAGCTCAAGAAATTGGCCGAAAAAATCAGAAAGGCCAACGAATGATTCTTGGGGCATTAAAAATCTTTATATTTGTTGAGCTCCAATTATATTCAGAAGGTTAGGAGGTAGGTTGAATGAGCATAACGATTCAAAGTTTCACGGACATGGTTGGAAAGGACGTCTTCACGACAAAAGGCGTCTACTCCGGAAAGATATCCAACATCGAGCTCGACCTTGAGAGGTTCAAGGTGAAGTCCGTTGTCGTGAACGCCGTGCGCGGCTCGTTCTTGGCCGAAATGGTCGGCGACAAGAAAGGAGTCATCATTCCGTTCTCGATGATCCACTCTATCGGAGACGTCGTCATAATGAAGCACGTCACGCCATCGACGATGGAGTGATCCTTTTTTCCTTTAAATTTATTTGAACTAATTCTTATTGCGGCGATGATGAGACCGTTCCAGCATGATACAATATGATTGCAAAAGGGTAGCTTCGGAGCCGCGCTCATGGTGATTCTCGTGCGAAGGGGGAAGGAATTTTACACGGAGAAAGTCGCCCGCGCAAAGGAGCTCCGCTCGAAAGGATTGAGCATAAAGGGCATCGCGGACGAGCTCGGCGTGAGCTACTCGGCCGTGTACCAGTGGCTGCGTGGGAACGAGCCGAAGAAGAGCAAGCTTGAGGAGTTCGCCGACTACCTCGCGACCAACGGTCCGACGCCCGTCGCGAAAGTCGAACGGGCGTTCCCGAAGCACAACGACCTGTACAACCTCGCACCCGCGCGCGGTATAACGATAAAGCGCCTCGTCGTAGAGAGGAATTTCCGCGGCGGGGAGAATTACGGGGTCTGGTACTTTCTTCCCGGACAGGAAAAGGAGCTCATCAATCGCGTCGAGAAGATGCTTGAAAATTTCAAAATCGCGCGGAAGAAGATTGGAGAGATTTTGGAAAAGTTCTCGATGGGTCGGCGGTAAAAACATTTAAATGGTGGAATATATAATATATACGAGAGGTGAACTAAATGAAAGGGTCAAAGGGAATAACACCTGTGATAGCGATAATCCTTCTTATGATGATAACCATAGCCATGGTCGGCTTTACGTACGTTTGGATGAAACGGGTTTTCAGCAGCGCCGCGAACTCAACGTCGAGCTCTTTGAACGAGCAGCAGAAGGCCATGGGTCAGAAGGTCACGATTATAAAGGCATCTAATTCAACCGGTTCGATTACGATTAGGAACAGCGGAACGTACTCAATCGACACGAATAAGCTCGCCGTGTTTGTGAATGGTGCGACCGTGAGTTGCTCGTGGGACAAAAACACGATCAGCCCGGGAGACGTAACCACGTGCTCTACGACTTGCCCGTCCGGTGACGAAGTCGATGTGAACGCCCCAGGTGGAACGGACACGGCAACGTGCGAGTGATGTCGCTTTCAATTGCTCGCAATTTTATGCGTTATCTTTTCTTTTTCGCCTTTTGAAAACTTCGAGGAGGTTGAGAAATGGCAATAGAGAATTTGGGAAACATAGTGACCGTAGCTCTCGTTCTTCTTGGACTTGCGTCCATTCCGTTCCTATCCAACAGCGTGACAATTTCTGCCGTCGACAACTACAACGAAGGTCTCGGCCCCATACTCGGCGAGAACGTTTCAACAAGCGACGCGAAGTACTACCCCGGCTCGTCCACGGAAAAATTCGGACCAAACGGTTTCCATTACGAGACATCGACCGCGTTCGGAAACCTCGTTGTTGACATATCCAACAAGGACGTTCTCGACATCAAGGAATCGCTCTCCAACGGCGACGTCGTCTTCACGGCGGAAACGATAAACAACGGAACTCCAAGGCAGATATGGACCCTAAGAACGAACAACTTCACGCTGACGTCGGAAAAGCACTTCTCGCACGTCAGGGAGGAGTTCTCATCGCCCGAAGGAACGTGCTACAAGCTCATAGAGAACGGCGAGATTTCGGAAAGCTGCACGGGACAGGTCGGAAAAATCGAATCCCGATGGGAAGACGCAAAGGACGAGATGAACGAGTACGCCGACAAGATGAAGAGCGCACTCAAGAATATTGAGGTTCCGAACGTTCAGTCGAGCCAGTGGAAGTATTGAGGTATTCGATGGACGTCACTTCGTCCATTTTTATCATTTTCTTTTTCCCGTCGTCAACTATGAGAAAGTCCGAGCTCACCCCGACGACATCACATTCTATCGCGCGTCCGCTTTTTGTTCGCACCACAGCCCGACCGCGCTGGACGCCATTCGATGTGAACGCGTACCCGGCGAACGACGCGATGGGTATTATGTAAAAGAGAATCGTCATTGAAATGCGCGAAACGCCGAAGAGGAACACCACCGGGTACGAGAGCGATATGAGCACGAGCCCGATGAAAATTGCCTTGATGTAATCTTTCATGCACTAAATTGAATTTAAAACTTAAATATGAAATTCATTCATGTTCATAACAAACGAGCCCGCGCTGAAGGTTGAAAAGTTCCTTATCATCTCAGATCTTCACATAGGAGTCGAGTACGAGTACTGGAGGCGCGGGTTCTTCATACCGAATCAGGTCGATGAGCTCATTGAGCGGTCAAACGCGCTCCTGAAAAGGACGCGGACAAGGACGCTCGTGATAAACGGCGACTTCAAGCACAATATACCGTCCATGAAATTTCAGGAAATCAAGGACCTGAAAAAGTTCGTCGACGGAGTGAACGCCGAAGTCAAAATCATAATGGGGAATCACGACGGGGGAATACGCCGCGTCTTCGACGGCGTCGTAAACGACTTGACTGTGGGAAGCGTTTACATATGTCACGGCCACATGAAGCCAAAGCTCACGAACAAGATAAAGACAATCGTCATCGGGCACAATCACCCGATGATAGCGCTGAATGACATAGCGGGCCGTGTGTACAAGAAGGTTTGGGTCATAGGCGAGTATGAAAAGCGAAAGACCATCGTAATGCCCGCGTTCAATCCCATAATCGGTGGGAAGAATGTCCTTGAAAGCGGTCTTATGGGGCCCATAGCGCGCCGCATGAAAAACAAAAAGGTCTATCTCCTGGACGGAACGTATCTGGGAACGGTAGATGAGATGAAACCTTGATTGCAATCACAAATTCTTTCCGCGCGGCTTCGATAAAATTTTTCTTATTCTGAGAATGCGCTCTTTACTTATCAAGCCGAGCGCGTAACATGCGAGCGCGTAAACGACGAGCGATATCGAAATCACGACGACCATTTCTGCGTAAACGTTCATTGAGAGCACGCGCTTCAGAACGTAAACCGACGCTGAAAAAGCAGCGCCTGCGACCGCGAATTTTCCGAGCGTGTCGAAGCTCATCGGAAGGGCGAGCTCACGTGCGTAAAACGAAAGAATTACGAATTCCACAACGTACGAGAGCAGCGTCGCAAGTGACGCGCCGACGATACCGTAAGGCGGTATGAGAATCGCGTTGAGCACAACGTTTGCGCCGGCGGCTACGAGAACCGCATTGGAAAGCTTTTTCGTGTCGCCACTTGCGCCTATGAACGTCGATATTATGACGATGTACGAGTAGAACACGGCGACGAGAGATAGTATTTGGAGCGCCTGAGCTCCAGCGACGTAGGCGTTGCCAAAAAGTATGCGTATTATGATTTTCGGATAGAGGAGCATCGTGAACATCGCGGGAACGACGGGGAGCATCGTTATGAGCACGGAAAATGAGAACGAGTCGCTCCACGATTTCTTGTCGCGCCTTGAAAACATTCCCGTCACGATGGGCGAGATTATGGGAGCAACGGATGCGGCGAATTTCCACAGGTACTGGGACGTCGGCACGGCGACTTGGTAGTAGGCAACCTGCTCCAATCCTTTGAAGTAAGTTAGCATGAACGTGTCCGTCCGCGTCATTATCGTGTACCCAATGCTGCTGAAGAACACGGGCAGGGAGAAGGCGAAAACCTTTTTTATGGTCTCAAAGTGTATTGACGACGGCGAATCAAAAACGCGCTTCTCCGTGGCGTAGTCGTAGACGATGTAGAACAGCGACGAAAGAACCGTGCTCACCAAGTACGCGTATGCAACGGACACGGCGCTCTTCTTGAAAACGATGACGAGAATCAAAACAATGCCCGTGAGCAGCGCTTCACCAATGGAATAGGCGTAAATGTGCTCAAGGCCTTGGGCAAGCCCGCGGAACACGTAGTAGAACGTTGAGAAGAAGAACACAATCGATAGAATGACTATGACCTGCGGAGATGGATAGTGAAAGAATCCGGAAGCGATTTCCTTCGAAAACAAAATTATAGGACCGAGGAAAATTATGGAGAGCACGACCTTCGATATGAGCGATATGAGAAAAATTTCCTTTATCTTCGAGTAATTTTTCCTCGCCTTGTAAAACGCCGAAAAGCGTATGACCGCATATATTAAACCAAGGTCAAAGAAAATGCCAACGAGCCCCATCAAGGATATGACGGAATACACGTAACCGTATTCAACTTTCGGTATCGTCCGCGTGAGTATCATTCGTATTGCGTAACCGAAAATGGACGCCACGAGTGTCATAAGGAAGAGTACAATCGAACCGCGGACCATCTTCGACTTGTAATTCATGATTAAACATCTGAATAAGATTTTAAATATTTGAGCGGAAATTAGTGTCATGAAAAAGGAATACTTTTCCATTTTTGCCCTTTTGGCTTTTTTCGCCATCATGATTTACATAATAAAGCCGGCTACACTCGTTGAAATCTTTGAGAGCTCAAACAAGCTCTTTCTCGTTCTCGCCATCGTGTCAGAAATCGTTGCCCTTCTCATAAGAACGTGGCGGCTGAGGACGCTCCTTGGAAAGGTGAACCTCTACGATTTGTTCAAGGTCGAGATGGTCGGTCTTACGGCGAACGGATTCAGCCCGTTCAAGAGTGGCGACGCTTTCAAGGCGTACCTGATAAAGAGAAAGTTCGGAATCCCCATGTCGCGCGGCATCGCGCGCATAATGTGGGAGGAGATGACGAATTTCATAGCGTACATAATCGTCTCCCTCTGGGCCGTGTTTTTCATTCCGAGGAAGTTCAAGACGTTCTTCTTCATAGCGTCCATAGTGTTCGCAATCCTCATAATTTACGCGGTTGATCTCATATACTCGAAGAGAGGGCGCATAAAAATAGCAAACTTCATGAGCAGGTTCATAAAAAGAAAGAATGTTGATGCGTTCTTCAAGTCCGGCCAGATAAGCAGAAGGAAGTTCCTCGGCATAATGTCAATCGCCATACTCATGTCGTTCGTCGACGGAACTACTTTCTTCCTCATACTCAAGGCATTCTCCATAAACGTTTCGTGGATATACGCGGTTTCGGCGTTCTGCGCATCTATGATAATCGGCTCTGCGGTTCTTTTCCTCCCGGCGGGCATAGGTTCGATAGACGGCGTCCTGTTTGCGATGTTCTCGTTTGCGAATCTCAAGGTCGTTATGACGGTAATACTAACGTACAGAATCGTGACGCTCTGGTTCGTCGGGCTTCTCGGAATAACATTCTACTTTTTGTCGCGCATGTAAACGCGCTCTATTTGCTTGACTACGTTGTCCCACGAGAACGGCCGCGCCGCGCCGCGCAAGCGAGCTCGGCTGACTTTCCACGACATCGCGCGTTCAATTCCACGGCGAATGTCGTCGTCGAAAATCGCGTTCCCTTCGCAGAAGTCGTACGCCGGAAGCGGGCGCGCAACAACTTTGCACCCGGATGCAAGCGCTTCCAAAATGACTATGCCGAAGCCTTCGACCGTTGATGGGTTCACGAAAATGTCCGCGCGGGCGAGCTCATCTATCTTCCTCTCCTCGGGGACGAAGCCGAGGAACTCGGCGTCAACACCAAGGCGCTTTGCAAGTTTTGTCAAATTCTCCATCTCCTCACCCTGGCCGATTATCTTGAGCTTGTAATCGAGGCCGCGCACTGCGCGTATCAAGTCGTCAACGTGCTTGTACTTCACGAGGCGTCCGATGTAAAGTATTGTTTTCTCCTTCCGCTTGATTTTGTACTTCTCGAAGTCTATGCCGTTTGGAACTATTGTCGAGCTCACGCCGAAGAATTTGAGTTTCCGCTGTGTGGACGCGCTTGGAACTATGACATCGTCGTAAGGCGTTCGCATCCAGAGAAATTCAAGAACGCGCCCGAAAAGCGACGATGGGAACGCGTAGTACTTTCCCCAATCGTTTATGTACAGGTCGTGGAACGTCGCGACTATCTTTCCGTTCCCCCGGAACAGCTTCTCGTACATTCCGTAGAGGGCGCTTATTCCCTGGTTGACGTGGACAACGTCGAAGCCGCGCACTTTCGGAAACATCATCGGAACGCTCAGGAGCTTGAAGAATGAACGACCGTTCATCGGATGCACGGCCCCGAAGCGATGCACGTGGACGCCAGGGAGCTCCGTTGGAAGAGTCCGCAGTGTGAACACGTGGACGTCGTGGCGGCGCGCGAGACGCTTCGCAATCTCGTAAAATTGGCGTTCTCCTCCACCGAGAAGGTAGGGATAAAACAAATCCGTCATGAGCGCGATTTTCATAAGGATAATTGAACGAGAAAAATATAAATCTGATGAAAACGATTTTTCATTTCAGAAACGTCCGACTATTGAACGTCTTTGACTTTTTTCGCGACGACTATGAACGAGTTTGCGAAATTTTTCAGCACGGGCAGGGACGCCGGGTAGGAGAGAACTTTCTTGACTCCGTATCCAACGCGGGGGAGGTGTATGTAGTCGCCGTACGATTTGAGTATTTTGAATCCGTGTTCGCGAATCTGCTCGTACAAGACATGGCCAGTGTAGTATCTAACGTGTCCCGCGTCATTGTGCTCGTAGTCGTACCCGAGGAGAGGCGGCTGAGCTCCGAAAAAGAGCGCGACCCTCCGCGTGAGCGACGCCATGTTCGGAGTTGTGAGAACGAGCACGCCGCCCTGCTTCATAACGCGGTTTATCTCACGGAGGAACAAGGACGTGTCAAGAACGTGTTCTATGACTTCGCTCGTGTAAACGTAATCAAACGATCCGTCCTTGAACGGAAGCCCGTTGTCGAGATTGTTCACGACGACTTTGAGGTCGCGCGGTATTGCGCGCGATATGTCAACCCCGAAGACGTCCCAACCGAGTTTCGCGAGCTCCCTTATGAATCCGCCATCGGAGCAGCCAACATCAAGTATTCGCCCCGGCGGAAGCGATTTAAGAATGTTAAATGACTTGAACACGCGCGGCTCTTTGAATGGGACGTGAAAGTTTCCATAAATCTTCCTGTTGTACTCACTCTGTTTCATTAAACTCTACCTTGAAGAGCTTGACCTCGCCGCCGAAGTTCTTCACGAGCTTGAAGTGCTTGAGTCCGAGCCCGTTGAAGAAGTACATTCTCGTGAACAGGGAATTCTCAAGATTCTTCGGTATGTAAAACGCGTAATTCATTCCCGGCGTCACGTAAAGCATCCCATCAAAAGACGCGTTGTTGAATCCAAGCATCCTCGGAATGCCGTTCTCAAAGTAGAATATTTTTGACATCTTCATTACATACTGCCCGTTGCCCTGGATGAGATACGGCACGGCTGTCCCGTTGTTCTCTATTACCATGAAAACGTTTCCGAATATGTACTCCGTTCCATTGCCGCTCATGAGCGGGCGCTTCGAAGTCAACGGGACGTAGTAGTAGTTGTCCATCGGGTTCTTGTCGCCGCTGTGCGTCTTCGGCGTCCAAGTTGAGAAGTAAACCCACCAGTGCGACTTTCCTATGAGGTCGGACGACGCTATGAAGTACATGGACGAGCAGTTAGGCATCTCGTAGTATTTCAGAATTTTCAGCGCCTTGGTCTCGTTGTCCGTGTAAAGCACGGTGGCTATGTCCTGTATGCGGCTTCTGACGATCGTCCGCCCGCTGACGTTCTCAATGAGCTTTGCGTTTTGGCTCGCACCATCAAAGACGACGGGGCGCTGCGCAATTCCCGTTATGAAGTGCCCCGGGTCCCAGTACGTCGCGATCACAGAACAATTCGGCGTGTTGTTGCGTATCCAGTTCAGCGCGTTCCACCAGTTGTTGTCGAGAACGGGCGGCTGGCTTATGGATGTTGCGTAGCTCACCATAAACTCCGAGAACACCACTATGAAAACGAGCGACAGCGTCACTTCGGCGACTGCTATCTTCGTCGGTGATGAGAATTTGAAGTAGAAGTAAAGAGACGCAATCAGGTAAAGGCCGTAAATGACGTACAGCGAGTACTTCACTCTCGATGTTATGAAGTTTAGATACCTGTAAATGAGGTAAAGCCCTATCAAAAACGACACGCCGAAGGACGCGTAAAATTTGTTTTCATTCGAAAGCATGTTTATCCTCACCCAGCAAAAGTCTGAATATTTTAGACAGTATTATTCCCGACCCCAGGGTTATGGGCATCGCGAGAAGTATTGTAAATCTTACTGCGGTTATTGACGCGTACATAGTCACCGCGAGCCATGAAATGAGTATGGAAAGTGTGTCAATGTGGCGTCCGTACTTGACGTACGCAACGAAGAGATAAATTATCGCAAGGAACGTCAGGAAGAACATCGTCGGATCCATCCTTATTATTTTTCCCACGCCGCCGGGGGACATCATCTCGGCGACGCTGACGTAAACGTTCGGAAACTGGCCTTCCTCGCCCTTTATGCCGCCGGACGACGAGAATATGCTTATCGTCCTGAACGGGGACATGATCGTCGACGAAATTATCCTCGTCCCGAAGTGTGGGAATCCTATGAGGAATATTGTGAGCGTGATTATGAGCCACGAAATTCCGATGCGCTTTGCGTGCGTGTACGAGAACGCGTGCTTCTTCACTTTGCTCTTTGCGTACTCGAACCCGAGCAGAAGAATCATGTACCCTATCATTATCCAATAAAGGTACCAGTATCCGACCCAAGCGTACGCGAAAAGCGCGAAAGAAG
>WALA01000052.1 GCA_015523085.1 Candidatus Aenigmatarchaeota archaeon | reverse complement strand
ATTATCTTCTTCTCTTCGTCGCGCAGATGCCTCGTGTATATGTTGTCGTGGCGCGAGTTGTAAATGAACGCCGTCTCGTTGTAGAAGTCCTTCGCGTTCATGCGTGGTCCTCGCTTCTTTCACATGGTTCGCTTTTCAGGTTGTCAATGTTCTTTATGGCGTCGCGCACGGTTCCGCGCGCGCCCGTGAGCGCGCGTATTCCCATTTCCTTGAAAATCTCGACCGCGCGCCTTCCCATGCCGCCAGAAATTATTACGTCAGCGCCGAGCGACTTTATGAATTCAGGAACCTGTCCGGGTGAGTGGGCGACGTATGGGTTCTTGACAGCGTGCACGTCGTCTCCGTCCACGATGATGTAATACGGGCATCGACCAAAGTGCTCCGAGACGTTTGAGTCGAGCGTCTCACCCATTGATGCAACTGCAATTTTCATTTTCATCACCTAATAAAGAGATTCAATCATCGCCGCGAAAAATATGAGGACTTCGGCTATTAGCAGCACCTCTATCGAGTCACCGACTATCTGGGTCATCTCCTTTGTCTTGTGCTTCTCGCGTATTATTCCAACGGAAATTATGCCGCCGGCGAACGCTCCGAGGAAATACGCTGCTATCTCGGGTATTCCGTGTAGTGATATTGAGAGCAACGACGTTGTGAGCCCCACGATGTACGAGTATACCAAACCGTGGGTTTTCTCGAGCTCCGCTATGGCGAGCGACGAAAACACGCCTATTATGGACGCATTCCACGCAATTATGAAGAGCCCGGCGGCGCCCGAGAGTGATGACAGGAGGAATATGAGCAGCAGTATCTTCGTGTTGTTTGTGAATATCCTCATGAAAGTTGATGGATTTATGTAGTTTCCCGTGACGTGGCCGTGTATCGCCTGTATCGTCTTTACCTGCAGCGAGAAAACATCCGTTGAGAGTATGTTGAAGTTCGGAAAGAACGTGTAAACGACCGTCGTGGCGACAACAATGCCAAGGAAGAACCACGTGAATACCATGAGGAGCTTCGAATGCTCCTGGAACGGTATTTTGTGCTCGTAGATTATGTCCTTTTCCTCGCGCTCCTCCTCGAGTATGAACATCGATTGGAACAGCGGAATGAACATTATTGTTATGAACGCTATCGTGAGTATGGACGTTTCTGATGGGAAGAGCGCACGCGCTATGAAAATCGATATTATCGTGTAAAGCATTGATATTAGGAATATTTCAAGCGGATGCCGCTCCGCCTTCTTAGGCCCGACGAGCATTTCGAGTACCATAATTATAATTGTTGAAGTAATTTATATTTGTAAACGTCAATTGAGCTCCGGCCAATTCTGCCGTCTTCAACATTTATATATTTTTCTTTCATTTTTCTATTAGGGTTATGCTCACGAACTTAGATTATAGTCAAATGATTCACCAGATGAGGCTTATTCTAAGTTATGCGTAGCCCTAAAGAGGTGTTAAGCATGGCAAAATTGTCGCAAAGTTTCGCGAAATATTTAATAAATGCAGAGCTCACGGCAAAAGGCATAGTTGAGAAGCCAGACATAGTCGGTGCCATTTTCGGCCAGACGGAGGGCTTGCTCGGCTCGGACTTGGACTTGCGTGAGCTCCAGCGCACTGGGCGCATAGGGAGAATCGAGGTCAACGTGAAGAGCGAGAACGGAACAACGCACGCAACCATAGTGATACCATCGAGTTTGGACGCATCGGAGACGTGCCTGATAGCGGCGTCACTGGAGGCGATAGAGAAAGTCGGCCCCTGCGACTCTGAAATAAAGGTCACAAGCGTCGAAGATGTCCGCTCTCAGAAGAGGAAATTCGTCATAGACCGCGCCAAGGAGCTCATGAAGTCGCTGATGGAGGACATCATACCGAACTCGCAGGCGATAACGGAGCAGATACGCCAGGCTGTCCGCACGGCGGAAATAAGCCAGTACAAGGGCCTCAGCTGCGGTCCCGACTTGCTGAAGTCGGAGGACATAATCATCGTCGAAGGGCGCGCGGACGTCGTGAACCTGCTGAAATACGGCATCAAGAACACGATAGCCATCGAGGGTTCGAAGATACCCGACGTCATAGTCGAGCTCTCCAAGGAGAAAACGACGACGGCATTCCTCGATGGAGACCGTGGAGGCGAGCTCGACCTCAAGAAGCTGCTCGACATCGCGGAGATAGACTACGTCGCGCGCGGTCCGAAGGGTAAGGAAGTTGAGGAGCTCACGAAGAAGGAAGTGTTCAAGGCGCTCCGTGACAAAATCCCTGCGGACATAGTCATGGACGAGTTCAACATCAAGAAGCACCACCACAACCACGACAAGAACGCGAACAACAATAACAACAACCATCCCGCTCAAAACGATGACGAGAAGAAGCTCTTCGGACGCCTGCTCGAAGAAATCGTCGGTACGCGCGCTGCCTACTTGGTCAACGAGCACGGCCAGACGATGGCGAAGGCGCCGATAAATGAGCTCCAGAACCTTATGATGAACTACAGCAACATATACGCAGTGGTCTTCGATGGAAAGGTGAATCAGGCGATAATCAACCTCTCGAAGCAGAAGAACGTCCGCTACATCGTTTGCATGGGTTATCAGGAGCGCGTCAGCACGCGTGGCATAAAGATACTCACACTGCGCGACTTTGAGCACCAGTGATGGCATGGAATTGGAAAAGTTTGGCTCCGTGGCCATTCCAAACTTTTCATTTCCACCCAACCCAAATTTTTATTATTTTTACAAATTCTTCGGCCACGGCGTCCTCGTCTACGAGCGCGGGCGCTTCACGTTCTACACGACTAAGTTCGATTACCAGGGCCGTGGGAAGATAATCAAATCCTACAAGGAGATTAAGACAAAGTACTCGGACAACTTCTGCGGCAAGAACATACACAATGAGCTCGAGAAGATGCGCGAAATCAAGAGCGAGCGCGAGATAGCAAATATACGAAAGACGTGCCGCGACGCCCTGAGGATTTTCAAGCGCCTCAAAATCTTCGGCCGCACGGAGATGGAGGTCGCAAAGCAGTTTGAGCTCCTTGCGGCGCGCGCCGGGTATTACGAATCGTTTCCGACGATCGTTTCCACAAAACCGCACGTCCATCATATAAACACGGACCACGTCATAGGGCGCGACGAAACCGTGCTCATCGATTTCGGTCTGTGGA
Organism: Candidatus Aenigmatarchaeota archaeon; assembly: GCA_015523085.1. Lineage (GTDB taxonomy): Archaea > Aenigmatarchaeota > Aenigmatarchaeia > GW2011-AR5 > WALA01 > WALA01. The sequence goes on along the minus strand of WALA01000052.1, from coordinate 791 downwards.
ACGGTTACTCGTCCGATATGACAAGAATGTTCAATCCGCCGGACGATCTTGAGCGCGTTGTGTCTAACGTTTTTGAATACGCCTACGACCACGCGAAGCCGGGAGTCAAAATAAGCGAATTCTGCGCAGGCGTCAGAAAGGTTATGGGCTCTTACTCGAAGTACTTTCCCCACGCCCTCGGGCACGGCGTCGGCATAGCCGTTCATGAGCTCCCAAACGTCTCCATAAAGTCGAAGGAGCGTTTCAAGGAGGGAATGGTGTTCACGATAGAGCCGGGCGTGTACATGAGAAAGAAGTTCATACGCGTTGAAGACGTTTTCGTCATGCGCCACGACGGAATCGAGAAATTGAGTTAATCATTTTCTAAAATCCAAAAAGAAAAAAGAAAAAGGAAGAGGGCTTACTGAGTCGTCAAGACTGCCTTCTCTCCTGTCAAAACGTCCTTGTGCTGTGCGTAGTTCTGCAACACGCTGCATGCGTATCTTGTGTCTGCTGCGTCGTAACCAGCGACAACCAAAGCTGTCTTTCCGGTTGCGAACTTGTCGTTGAACACCTGTATGAGTGCCTGTCCTTCCTGGAGTATTCCTGCCTGTTTGAGCTGAGCTCCGTAGATCTTGCCGTTTTCGTCAGGTGTCAAGTTGTACACACTTGCGAACAACTCAGCCACGAGACTGTTGACAGCAGGTCCACCGACCAAGATCAAGTTCTTGGACGCCTTGATGTCTGAGCTCACTTCGCTGTCGAGCAACGCGATGTTTGCCGTCACTGGAACTGCTTCGTTGTATGTGATT
>WALA01000051.1 GCA_015523085.1 Candidatus Aenigmatarchaeota archaeon | reverse complement strand
ACTTTCCACTCTTGAACGTACGTGAGGCCATCCTCATCTTTATCCTTATTTGGATACGCCTGCCAAATCCACACGGCGACCTTCCCCCTGTTTGCCGGGCTGTTTGGTTGGAGATGGCCATTTGGCGCAATGACATTCAAGGCATCCGTATCATTTGGAAACAAACCTTCCTGCAAAGCACCCTCAATTATACTATAATACCACTTTCCTGGATCGACGTCATTGAACGTGTAACTCACACTCTTTTCGGGAGACCCGTATTTATTTAAAGCGCGCAGCGCCATCGTTATTGCCTCTGCGTTCGTTACATTGTTGTTCGGCCTGAACGTTCCATCAGGATAGCCATTGACGAGGCCGGCTGCCGCTGCCGCTTCAACATTCGGATAGTACCATTTGCCCTTTTTGACGTCCTTGAATTCCATGATTGGAGATATGTTTTTTGTATTAATGTGAAATGCCTTCACGAGCATTGTCGCCAATTCCGCGCGCGTGATTTCTCTCTCGGGCTTGAACGAGCCGTCGGGGTAACCTTGGACGACGCCTTCCGTCAAAAGGGCGTCTCTGTAAGGTTGGAGTAAGTCATAGTTGTGCGATTCTATTTCGGATTGGGTTATTTCTGACCGCGGGAGCTCGTCTGTGAAATTCTTCCAGCCAAACCCTGGCTTCACGGAGAGCTCCTCCATCGCCTCCTGCGGAGTTATCGTGTTTTTCGCGAGGACGAAATGGTTTGCCAGCGGTGTGAGCGCGATTGTGAGAATTGCGGAGCCGATTGCAAGCGATTTTGCAACGTTTTCCAGAATCGTGTTTTTCTTCTCTTTCTTCGCCACGAGAATTCTCTTTGGAGGGAAGCCTATAACCCAATCATTTTCAATGTTGTAATTTTGCATCATCTCTTCCGGAGTCATCGGATCTGGATCGGTGCTTCTCACGACTAAAAATTTCTTTTTTCCCGTGGTTCGCTCGTAAATGTCGTATTCATCCGACAAAACTTTTTGGAGCGTTTGGTTCGGATCCGTGATAGGAATCATAATAATTATTTATCACTATGCAGTATTTAAAGATTTCCATATTAAAAATTCGACTATTTTTATAGTCATTAATGTGGCATTTGAAAATAACCAGAACTAGGATTATTTGAATATAGGCAATCGACGAAAATAATTCACAAATTAATGCGCACAATGTCATCCAACGGAAAGTGAATTAATTTCACTTCTCCTCAAACTCCTCGGGCTTGTACTTGAACTCCGCGTAGGACTTTATGTCTCCACGCTCCTTTAGTACTTCGCGCGCGAGAAGGTAGAAAATCAGGGCAAGCGACTTCTTCCCCTTGTTGTTCGCGGGGAGGACGTAATCGACGAAATCCGTCTTATTGAACGTGTCGCATATCGCAATTATGGGAACGCGCGTCCTTATGGCCTCTTTCATCGCCTGCTTGTCAACGGCCGGATCAACTATGAGAATCAAGTCCGGCTCCAAGTAGTGCTTGTAAGAAGGATTCGTGAGCGAACCAGGCATGAAACGCCCGACGATGGACTTTATTCCCGTAATCTTCGAAAACATCTCTACCGGCTTCTTGGCATTCTGCTTCCTCGATATCACGACCGGGTCTTTCGCCTGCGCGAGAAATTTCGCGACGTTTCGTATCCTCTTGTCAATAACGCTTATGTTGAGCACGGCAAGCCCATTTGGGCGAATTTTGTAAATGAACCGCTTCATATCCTTCGTTTTAAACGTCATCCCTATGTGTATTCCTGATGACAGATAATTATTCCTCGGTATCAAAAGTTCGTTCTTTTCCATTGGAACACCTTCACAAAATTAATCGCAATAATATTTAAATCTTTTTGGGAGGATGGCGTATGACCGTTATGGGAAGCACGCCCCTCGAAAACTCCTCCTCCGCTATGTCCTCAGGCCGCTTGGCCTTCGTCCGTATAAGAATCGGAGCTCCCATTGAAATCTGAAGGGCTCTCGCGGATATCACGCGCGTCCTCTCGAATCTTGTCATATCTTTATAATATTGGTACATAACATTCACCTCATCCAATATACTGATTGGTGCTCTTGTCTTCCTTCATATTTTCGATTATCCTCTTTTGAAGCTCCTCCGTCTTCTTTATGCTGTCCTCCATGAGTTTGACGTTCTTGTCGAGCTTCGTGAGATCTATACCAACGCCCGTCATCTTCGACACGACGTTAAGCGCTGCCTCGGCCGCCTTCGGGTCCGCCACGGCTATCGGGAATCCGGGCGTCTCAACTATTATCGAAACTGCGTCAATTTTCGCGTTCTTCGACATACCAACAAGCAGACCAGCAGAGCCAACAATCGTGCTTATCGTCTTGTTCCCCTCGAACGCCATTCCGCAGTTCGCGTACTTTTTGACCAATTTCTCATCGTTGACAACCCCTATGACCTTCGGGTTGCTCTTTATCTCGCCTGAATTGAACCCGCCTATCGTGATTATCTCCTTGACGTTCATCTTCTTGGCGAATGCGATTATCATCTCGTTTATCTCGTAGTGGCCGGAAGGCGTCATGCTCTGCGAGTCTCCCGTGAGGAATATGAAATCGCGGTCGCCGTGGTATATGTAAAACTCATTTTTGATCGTTTTCGCGACGGACTTCTCGTCAACTATGACAACCGGAACGAAGTACGGCGAGTAGAGCTCCGCAAACTTCTTCGCCTTGAGCTCATCTATCATGTACCGCACGGCTATGCGCCCAACGTTCCCTATACCAGGAAGCCCCACGATGAGAACAGCGTTCTTTGGATGCACCTTCTTCGTCAAAACAATTTTAGTTTCAATCACGCAATCACCATAAATTTATTTGTCATCGATATTTTTAAACGATTAAACCCTCGTTATGCTCCCTTCGCATCCGTACTTGGAAATCGCGGACTCGAACTTCTTCGTCGCCTTGAGAATGAGCTTCTCGCCTTCCTTCGGGTTTTGCGTCGTGAAGCGCATGAGGTACTTCGGAGACGATATGTATATTACCTCCGTTCCGAGCTTTTCGAGCGACGTGAGCACCTTCTTCACCTTGTCGACGCCCTTTGGGTCAACCGATGAAACTTCGACAACGCATTTGAACTCGAACGTCTTCTGTTTCACGTTGTTCTTGAAGAACTCGCCCATCTCGCGGGCCCAGTCCTCCGGTATGCCTTTCTTCACGAGGAGCTCCGGCTTCTTCGCAGCGAGCTCGAAAACCTTGTAAATGCTCCCAAAGTTATCGACAATCAATCTCATGACCTTGTCCTTCCCGCTGAGATTCTTCGCGACAATCGAGAACATCTTCTCTGCGCGGCGTTCGAGGTTGTACTCCTTTATCTTCTCCGCCTTTTGGTTTTTACTCACGCGGCGTATTGAGAGCGCAAGGTAACTTCTGTCGTTCTTCATCACCTTCGCGACGACCGTTTCGCCGACGTGGACATAGTGGCGTATGTCCTTGACCCACCCGGAAGAAACCTCGGAAATGTGCACCATTCCCATTGAATCGTATTCGAGGAGCTTCACGAGAACGGAGTAAGGCGTGATTCGCTCAACTTTGCCTATGACTATCTCGCCTCTTTTCGGAGCTCCGGATTTTTTCATGAGTATACCTCTAAAATCGTCGTCTTGATATCGGCCTTTCCTCCCGTGGGAACAGCGAGCACCTCACCACACACAAGGCACTTGACGACAGTAGACGCCTTGTTGAAGATTATCTGCTCGTTGTTGCATTTCTTGCATTTCACTTTCAAAAATTTCGTTTGCGGCTTCATGAAAATTACACCTCCTTGAATTCAAGCAATATTATTTGAATGTAAGGTTTAAAAGATTTAAATCGGCATATGAGCTCATTGCTGCCGCGTGTAAATTAATTTATCGTTTGGAAAGCATTTAAACATATCTTTACCACACTAAAGTGAAAACGTTTTTAAGCATTTCAACGAAGCAATTTCCATGAGAGGAGTACTTCCGGACAAGATATTGCACGAATTCGTCAGAATTGGATACATAGACGCGCCGTACGGAAAGGAAGAACTCGATAAAAAAGTTCAGCCATCATCAATTGATTTAACGCTCGGAGAGAATGCATATGAAATAAAAGGAGAGCCTACCATTGGAGATGATGTGGAAAAATACGCCATAAATAATATTGACATTTCAAGTGGAGCAACGCTTGAAGTTGGAAAGACGTATATGATAGAATTGCAGGAGCATTTCAACCCCGAAAACTTGGAAAAAGAAAAAACAGACCCTGGATTGTTTTTCATACACGCAAACCCAAAAAGCAGTTTCGGAAGGACAGGTGCAATATCGAAGATATGGGTTCGCAATCACAGCGGATTTGATGTAATACCCCCTGACTACAGTGAGGAGATATACAGCATAGTTATGCCCAAAGCATTCCCAATAAGAATAAAAAAAGGCGCGTCCATAAACCAAATAAGAATATATTATGGCAGAATGGACGAATCTGTTCTTGATCCATCATCACTTTATTACACGCTTGAAAACAAGGGAATTTTCCTGATGAAAAATCGGGATAAAAAGCCGGTTGACAATATAATTTTCAATGAAAATGGAATAGCAATGAGTATGTATCTTCCAAAAGGCGAGGTCAGTATTTTAGAGGCAAAGAAAAATCCCAAGAGAGAGCTCATCTTAGAGGCAGGAGAAAATAAATTGGATGATTTCTTCCACAGAAGAAAGGTGGATGACAATGGAATGTTTACATTAAAGAAAGACCATTTCTACATCATAGCAACCAGGGAATTGTTCAACATACCATTGGCAGAAACTCTCATAGGAACAGGAAAGCCGCCGTTTGTCGCAGAGATCAAGGCATATGATGTCAACAGCGGGGAATTTCGAGGTCATGCTGCAGGGTTTGTTGAGTATGGGTTTGGAACAGAAGGGCATTCATTGATAATTATGGAAGTCCACCCACATGGGGATGTAGTTATTCAGGACAATTCACCCGTGGGAATCATAAAATTTTACGAGTTTCACGAACCGCCCGAGAAGTCATACGTTGGTTCGTACAATCATCAGGGCCTCACACCAGGAAAATACTTTAGAGAATAATGAATATAAAATTCTCCCACAATCTTTTTCTATGGATTTCATACTCAAAAAGTATCCGGAGCTCAGCGACGTCGTGAAATTGATACGCGATTCAGGCGTGCGCGAGCTCTACGAGCACCAGCGCATCGGACTCAAGTACGCGCTCGCTGGAAAGAACGTGCTCATGGCGACCCCCACATCGTCCGGAAAGACACTCGTGGCGGAATTGGCTATGATGCACCACGTTCTCAACGGGAAGAAGGTGATATACCTTGTCCCGCTAAAATCGCTGGCAAACGAAAAGTTCAACGACTTCAAGAAGTATTCAAAGTACGCGCGCATAGCGATGAGCGTTGGCGACCTGGACTCAAAGGACATGTGGCTCAAGGGATTCGACATAATTGTCTGCTCATACGAGAAGCTCGACTCCCTGCTGCGCCACAAATCCGAGTGGCTGAAAGACGTCGGCCTCGTCATAATCGATGAAATTCACATGATAGATTCGCCGTCGCGCGGTCCGACGCTTGAAATACTCATAACGCGCCTGAGGACGGAAGTCCATCCGCAAATACTCGCGCTTAGCGCAACCGTGAAGAACGCGGACGACGTCGGAAAGTGGCTGAACGCGAAAGTCGTGTCAAGCGACTTCCGCCCTGTGAAGCTGTACGAGGGAGTTGCGTACGAGGGGTCTCTCGAATTTCCAAAGGAGGGCAAGATCGTGAGCATAGGCGAGCGTCCAATGGAATGGCTCGTGAACGACACGCTCTCACGCGGAAAGCAGGCCATAATTTTCGTGTCCACGCGGCGCTCCGCGGAAGTTGAGGCACGGCGCATAGCGGAACTCACAAAGAACGCAACGAGCAAGGAGCTCGACGAACTTGCAACGCGCGTTTTGAACGTGCTTCCGACGCCGACGGAGCAGTGCAAACGCCTCGCAAACACCGTCCGGCACGGCGTTGCTTTCGACCACGCCGGCCTCGTCGCGGAGCAGAAAAACATCGTGGAGAACGCGTTTCGCGACGGACTGATAAAGTTCATAGTCTCGACGCCCGTTCTCAGCTACGGTGTGTCGCTCCCAGCATTCCGCGTTATAATAAGGGACACGAAGCGGTTTTCCGAAGCGTTCGGAATGAATTACATATCGAGAATGGATTATTTCCAAATGGCGGGGCGCGCGGGACGCCTCGGTCACGAGAACTACGGTGAGTCCATCATAATATCAAAGAAAAGCGAGAAGGACCGAATCATAGACATGTACATATACGGAGAGCCGGAGGAGGTGTACTCGAAACTCGCGGTTGAGCCCGTGCTTAGAATGCACGCTCTGTCGCTCATCTCATCCGAGCTCGTCAGGAGCTTCAGGGAGCTCGTGAACTTCTTTTCAAAAACGTTTTTCTATCATCAGTACGGCGACAAGAAGGCAATTGAGGAGAAGTTGGAAAAGATCGTGCACCTTCTCGCTCAGAGGAAATTCATAAAGGTTGAGAACGAGAGCTCATTCGCGCCGGCGATAAACTTCGGCAAGAACTTCGACCTTGTGCCAACGAGAATTGGAAAACGGATATCAGAGCTGTACATAGACCCCGAGTCGGCGTGGAAGATAATCCAAAGCGCCCCGAAGAACGAGCTCGACGTCCTGATGACGATAAACTCGTGCGTTGAGATGAGACCGCTCATACGCATCAAGAAGGATGACGACATTGAGGAGCTCCTTCAGAGTTACGATGTGAATGCGCCCGATGTTTGGGACGTCGAGTACGAAAAATTCTTGCGCGTCTTCAAAACGTCTTTGATGCTGATGGACTGGATGTCCGAGCGCAGCGAGAGCTACATAGTCAACAAGTACTCAATACGCCCTGGTGACCTCTACACTAAGTTGCTGTCGGCCGATTGGATGTTATATTCGGCAGTTGAGCTCTACAAAATACTTCGGAAAAACGACTATGCGAACATCGCGAACAAAACGCGGATGCGTGTGAAGTATGGCGTCAAAGAGGAGCTCCTTCCACTCGTCAAGGTGAAGTGGATAGGGCGTGTCAAGGCGAGAAAGTTGTTTTCAAATGGCGTGCGCTCCCCGCGCGACATCAAAGGCCCGGTGGCACGCCGCATACTTGGCGAGAAGACGTACGAAAAGATTATTAAAGGTATGAAACGAGAATAATTAAGTTGTGCGCTGCGGGTCCGTAGTCTAGTTTGGTTAGGATCCGGGCTTCGGGAGCCCGTGACGGGAGTTCAAATCTCCCCGGACCCATAAGAGCCCTTTCTCAGAGAGAAAGCGCTCTAGCGGAAAGAGCTAAAATATTCTTTCCGATAAAACACTTTCTTTTAAGAAAGGGTTTTGCTAAAGCTTCTTTTTAAGAGACTTTTCGGATAAAACCCTTTTTCTAAAAGGGTTTTCTGAAGCGCTCTTCTTAAGAGGGCTTCACTGAGATCATGATGCGCCAAACGTTCATTCAAGGCGGCGCTTATTGTGCACATAGTCGGTTGATTACGTATTAAAATTTTCTCGATAAGTCAACTTATGCGCGCGGACATAATTGGCATTTTTCTCATAATAATTGGAATGCTGCTGGTCGCACTGTCGTCGCAGGAAGGAAAGTACGCAGTTGTCGGCTTCATAGGGCCGGTGCCGATAGGTTTCGGAAACGACGCACGC
>WALA01000050.1 GCA_015523085.1 Candidatus Aenigmatarchaeota archaeon | reverse complement strand
GTTGACAACCTTCCCCAGGAGGCGCACGCGACTGTCCTTCTCGGGGTCTATATCTTTGACGCTCCTGTAAACAGATGGGGAACGCTTGAATGAAAATGAATCTGCCACCAAATCACCCAAAATTTAATTGTCAGAAATGCTTATAAAACAACTGGACAAATCAATCTTCGAGCCCGCCGTGCATCACATCGAACGCTATCATGAAGACGCCTATGAAAATGGCGGCGTACCCTACGTAATTTATTGGATACGGAAACTTGTCGGCTATCTTGCTAAGCTGAAGTATGCCTCCTATGACACCCGTAACAACTCCAACACGCGTGGCCTTCATAAAATCACTTCAAGGCAAGCTCGACATCGTCAACGTACGACGTCACGCTTTCTATTATGTTGTCGAGATCGTTAGACGTTATGTCATTGAGCTTTATGCGGCCGTGCTCAACATCCTTCCAAAATTTTATCACGTACTCGATTTTCTCGACGTCGGAATTCTTCAGAAGCCCCTTCTTGACTATGTGCCTCCTGAGATATTCCGGTATCTTCTTCGGTATGGGAGGCGACACGCCGTTCGCTATGAGAAGCGCGTGGGACAAGTCAACTATCATGTCGAACATTGACGATATTATGTCCACTTTTATCTGCGTTTTCAGCTTGGCGAGCTCGTCTGGTGAATGGGCGATGAGCTCCTTCATAGCTTCTTTCGTTCCGGGAACGCGCCCCTGCTGTATGAGCTTCTTTATGGGCACGAAGAACCCGGAAGGGTCGTAAACGGAAACGCCGTCCCTTATCTCGGATATTATCGCCGGATTTCCGTTCTTTATGGCCTCCCAATAGTCCGTGAGCATCTGGAACTGGGTGACGAACGTTATCTTGTACTTCTTGAATATCTTCTTTGATATGAGCGATGCAGTGAGCTTCATTTCGTCGATTTTGTCCTTGGATATTTCGAGCGTGTCGTCTATGAGGAATATCATGTTTATCTCTTTCTCCTTTGGCGGTATTATCCAAATCGATTTTATGTTCGACTCGTAATTCTTGATGAATTCGTCTACTATCATCTTCCCTGCTTCGACGACTTTCTTGTTCACTTTCTTCTTCGGCTTACTTTCGCTTTTTTTCATACTTCGCCATCTCCAAAAGGGATTCGAGCGTCTTCACGTAAACGCGTGAGTTGTAAATGTCCTTTTCGGAAAGGACCTGGACGTTTTTCATCTTCTTTTTCATGTCGATTATGTGCTTTATGAACTCTATGTAGAGCGGGGTGATGTAGCCCTTCTTCGAGAGCTCCTTGAGCTTCTTGATTATCTCGCGCTCGCTCGCCGCCTTCATGCCGAATGACTTGAGCACCGCCTTTGCGATTTTCATCATCTGCTCATGTGACTTCTTTATTATCATCTTCTTTTTCTTTATCTCGAGCTTCTCGAAAAGTTTCTCCATTCCCTCTATGAATTCCATGCCGCGATTTATGTAGCGCTCCACGTCGCGAATCTTGAGCGTGCTCATGTCACCGCCCTTGATGAGCTCATTGACCTTGTAAATGTCCTCGAGGTACAGGAAGTACTTGTCCTTGATGAGCTTCTTGTCGGCGAGGTACTTCATCTTGTTCAAGAGCATTTCGTCGTAAAGTGGCGGCTCGCCGTAGTACATGAGAACCGCCTGCGATGTCTCCACCATGACCCTGAGTATTTTCGACATGACGTCTATGAGTATTTTCTTGCGCAAGGACTCGTATCGGCTTTTGGCGCGCCTGAGGAGTGCGATGCTCTTCTCCTTCGTGGCGTAAATCTTTCCTTCGTTGAGAAGGCGCTTTATCGGCTCGACGAAACCGGACGGATCGTAGAGTATTTTCGCGTCGTGCATTCCCGTGTAGACCCACGGCTCTCCTGAGCGCAGCAAGTCCCACCAGTCCGTGAGGGTTCGCGGCGGTTGAAAGTGGAACTCGTTCTTAATACTATTATCCTTCCTTATCTTCTCGCCAAGGAATTTGGCGAACGAGAAAACGTCGTTCTGGTCGGCAACGCCTATCCTTTGGCTTACGTCGTCGAGAAGTATGAGTATGTCGATGTCGGAGCCCGGATTCATCGTTCCGCGGGCGTAAGAGCCGTACGTCCAGATTGCCTTTATCTTGCTTCCGTAGCGCTCAACAAGCGCCTTTGAAAGTTCTTTGAGAGCTCCGTCAATGTCCATGAGTATTATTTGTTCGCACTTGAATATAAATGTAAGCGCAAGGGCGCTAAAAACTTTATATAAACCGCCGAACAATAGTAAAATAGTGATAAGCATATGCCAGAGAGAAATGATAACAATAATAAAAAAAATCCGGCACATCTCACGCCTGCTGATGAAATATTAAAAAGAGTGTTGGGAGTTTTTGAAATAGAAGAAAGAAGTACGGGAGACCCTGGTTCAGCACCAGAGTATCATCCACCACAACCACCACAGGTAAATCCAGGTCCAACACCAAATCCTGGTCCTGGTCCAACACCATCTCCAACGCCTGGTCCAACACCAAATCCTGGTCCTGGTCCAACACCATCTCCAACGCCTGGTCCAACACCTGGAGGAAATTATGTCACAGTAAATCCAACGGTTAGAGTCAACCCAAAAATAATTGTCAATGCTGGTTCAGGGGATTCTAAGATTCATGGTCGTTCAAAAGGTAACAACAATTATAAACCTACAGAAATTCTATTTGATATGGCCAGAAAATATTTAGAAGACAAAAAACTTTCAACGTCAGACGAGGAAAAATTTGATTCATATCAAAAATCTTTAGGTGCGTTGGAAAAGACAATGGCATACGCCACAGAAAATGGAAATTACATCAACGGAGCTGAAGATGCTATAGCGGAATATAT
>WALA01000049.1 GCA_015523085.1 Candidatus Aenigmatarchaeota archaeon | reverse complement strand
GAGCTCGAGGTATCGTTCGAGACGAAACACCGCGGAACGATAGTTGGAATGGGAATTGAGCTCGGAAAGTTCACGATAATAACGGGTGCGAACTACCACGGAAAGTCAACGCTTCTCGATGCCATAGCACACGGAGTTTACAATCACGCCCCCGGCGACGGAAGGGAGTTCGTTCTCACATCAGGCGAGGTGTTCTTCACGAACAAGGAAAACAGGCGCGTGATAAACGATGTGGACATCTCGCAATTCGTCAAATCGGTTCCAAACGGAGCAGACACGAGAAGGTTCTTCACGCTCTCGTCTTCCGGGTCAACATCGCAGGCGGCGGCAATTTCCGAGGCCATAGAGGACTGTGTCGACTGCATACTCATAGACGAGGATGATTCTGCTGTGAACATGCTTGTAAAGAGCAACGAATTGAAAAAAATAGTGCCAAAGGACATGGAGCCCGTAACACCGCTGGTGGAAAAGATAAGGGGATTTCCAAACGTCGGCATTACACCGATACTCGTTGTCGGAGCGCTCGGTGAGTTCCTTCCAAAGGCGGACACTATCATACTTATGAAAAACTTCGAGCCGTACAAGCTTGAATACGAGAAAGTCCATGAAACCCCCGTTGTAGAGCGCCCGCGCGCAAGAAAGCCGAAAAGTGCTGCTTTCAAAAAGACGAAGGTGATTGGGAAGGAGGAGATAATAATCAAAGGGCCGAAAAGAATAAACGTAGACCTGCGCGGTGACATACACAAGGTAATTGTTGAGCGGGCACAGGTCTACGCATTGGCAGACGCTGTGGTGTATGCCTCAAAGTACATGAACGGAAAGCGCGGTCTGAAGAAAATAGTTGACATGGTTATGAATGACATAGCGTCCAACGGTCTCGACATACTCGGTGGAAGGTACAAAAATTATTCGGCGTTCACGAGGCATCAATTGTTTTACGTTTTGTCTCACATCTCTTCGCTGGAGATGAATGGTGATGAATGATCAAAAGCGTGAATTTTGGCGTGCCGTTGTCCACATACTCGTATCGATTTCGTTGATAGTCCTTGTGGAGCTCGGAATGACACCTTTCGAGCTGTTTTTAATATTAGTTGCCGCCATAATCGCAAGCATGATTTACAAAAGGGTCAAGATTCCCATAATTTCCATATTTGTTGAAAACCTCGAGAGGCCTGACGTTTTAAAAACGTTCCCTGGGCGCGGTCTTGTGTTTCTCCTCACAGGCATGCTTCTTGCGTACAAACTGTTTCCGCACGACATCGCAATTGTCTCCATGATCACGCTCGGACTTCTCGACCCCCTTTCAAAGATTTTCGGAATGTCATTCGGGAGAACGCTGAACGTTCTCGATCCAAAGCACAAGAAGTACTTGGAAGGGCATTTCGTTGGTGGCACTGCCACATTCCTGGCTTCGCTGGCGTTCGTGAATCCTGTTGAAGCGCTCATAGCGGCCGTCGTCGGTGCCGTAAGCGAGTCGATGATAGTCGACCTCAACGGCCAGGCGCTTGACGACAATGTCGTAATACCTCTTTCTGTTGGGTCGGCGCTGGTGGTCGCAAGGATATTTGGATTATAGGGGGATGCAAACGTTTATATATCTTTTCAGATATATCTAATCAGATAGGTGTTTCCATGAACGGATCATTGAAATTTATCGTACTCAAAATACTTTCCGACGGTGAGAACAGCGGATACGGGATACGGAAGAAAATCATGGAAAATGTGAATTGGTCCCCTTCGTACGGCGCACTGTTCCCAATGCTCTCCAAAATGGAAGAACTCGGTCTTATAACGTCGAGGAGAGACGGACGGAGGAACGTGTACAGAATCACGAAGAAAGGGCGGGATATACTCTCCGACATGAGCTCCATAAAGAGCAAAGTGAAAAAACGCATAATGAAGAATATAAAAACGCTTGGATTTTTGTGGGACGTCGATGCGAAAACGATTCAAATGATGATGTCGGATGATATCGACTTCATCGTGACTCCGTACGTCAGGGAGCTCCACGACGTCGTTATGAAGGCGATGATTGGGAAGCACGAGAAGAACACGACTAAAAAGGTGGAGAAAATCATAAAGACCGCCACAAAGGAAATAAGAGAGGTATTGAAACATGAAAAGCATAATTGAGCTGTCAGACGTGTATAAGGTTTATGGGATCGGAACTGGCAGAGTCGTTGCGCTGAATGGCGTGTCGCTGACCATAAAGAGAGGTGAGTTTGTGTCAATAATGGGGCCGAGTGGCTCCGGGAAATCGACGCTCATGCATATAATAGGATGCCTCGACATTCCGACACGCGGAAAAGTTCGGATAAACGGCAAGGCGGTTGAAAAAATGAATGAGGACCAGCTTTCGCATTTGAGGGCCTATGAGATAGGATTCGTGTTTCAATCGTTCAATTTATTCCCGCGCTTGACAGCCCTGGAAAATGTGATGATGCCCATGAATTTCACGAACATCAAGAACAAGGAAAAACGAGCTCGCGACCTTCTGAGCGACGTCGGCCTTCACGGAAGAGAGTCCCATAGACCGAATCAGCTCTCCGGAGGTCAGAGGCAGAAAATCGCCATAGCGCGCGCACTTGCAAACGACCCGGATATCATACTCGCTGATGAACCCACGGGAAATCTCGATTCAAAGTCCGGAAACGAGATAATGAGAATATTCACGAAGCTCAATGATGAGGGAAAAACGATAGTGCTCGTTACCCACGACAAGTCGATTTCAAAATACTCGCATAGGGTTATAAGAATAAAGGATGGAAAAATTGTAGGAGGTTGATTTAATGAAAAAGATGATTTGGTCGTTGATGTTGATGGCAATCGTGCTTCCGATGGCGTTCGGAGCTCAGACGAGCATAATTGTCACAATGCTCAGAACGAGTCCGAGTCCAGTCGAACCGGGACAGTACGCAAACGTCTGGTTCCAGATAGAAAACCGCGGGAACATGGATGCAGACAACTTCGTGTTCACACTCGTGCCAAAGTTTCCTTTCAGTGTCTTTCCGGGCGAAAGCGCAAGCAAGTACATAGGGACGTTGAAGATGTACGAGCCGGTAATCGTGAAGTACAAAATTTACGTCAATGAGAACGCCGTTGAGGGATGGAACGACTTGAATTACAAGTACTCGATGACATCGTTCTCAAACATAACCATATACGGCAAATCGGAAGTTTACGTATCGTACGCTCCACAGATCCAGGTCATAGATGTTTCGCCAAAGAGCATAGGTGTCATGAAGCAGGCGAAGATAAACG
>WALA01000048.1 GCA_015523085.1 Candidatus Aenigmatarchaeota archaeon | reverse complement strand
CTTTAGTTGCCCCCATGACATTTCAATTAAAATTATCAGATCTATGCGACCTTTTTTCAATATATATTATAGGACTAAGTTGCGTCCATTTTTTATATTTATTAGTAGTTAAAAACTTTATAAATCTTTTGATGATGTTGTTATCCATAAGTTGATAAATAATTTGTATGATGATAATTAAATGAACTCAGAAATTCTTTGATGTTGTAACATTATCACAACATTATGCAAAGCGATCATAATTGTGGCGTGTGCGAAAATTTTAAAAACCGATTTTGTTATAATTATATTATATATGACTATTGCGAATTTGTGATTAAAACATCTCAGTTCTTTCCATCTCTGAGGCGGAGGTGGTGCCCATGAACGTTGAAAGCTACGTTCATGACCTTTCGGACATCACGGAGTCGCCAAAGCTCTTCGGTGTCCCGACGGGAACGAAGCTTGATGAGCTCTTCAAGAAAATTTCATTCGTTGATGGAAAGCCATCAGTCCGTCCTCTCGGCGGGTTGCCATCGTACTCGGTCATAAACGTAACGGGAATAGCCGATACTGGAAAAAGCATACTCGCGGAGCAGTTTGCCGTTGTTCAGGCGTCCAATGGATACCGTGTGTTGTTCGTTACGGTCGAATCGCCCGTCCAGTTCCTGCGCTCATCGCTCGAACAAAGGGCGGAAGCACTTGGCGTCAGCTTTGGCGACGTTGAAAAGAACATATCGGTCATAGACGCGTCTCAGAATTTCGAGCTCCGTGAGAACCTATCAACGTTCCTCAACACGCTTCAATACGCGATAAAGTCAAGGAGTACGACCGTGACGATAATAGACAGCATCACGGGCCTGTACGAAAGCAAGGAGATGATGGCAAGGCAAACCGTGCGGTCGATATACAACGCGCTCAAATCGAACAGGCAAACAGCCATGCTCATATCCCAGAAGCGGTCGTACCAGGGATACGAAACGGCGGAAACCGCCGGCGGTCTTGCGGTGGTCCACATAGTCGACGGCACGATAGTCGTCTCGAAGAGGATTATAGAAAGCAAGCGCGACTCCGAAATGTACGGAATCCCATTGGGTGACGTGCTCAGAACCATTCGCATAGACGGGTGCAGAATGGCACCTCACGACGACCGCACGTACGTTTTTGAAATTTCAACTTCGGGTCTCATCGAGATAAAGTCGAGATTGGATGAAATTTTAAGGAGGTGATGCACATGGACACGATAAAACCGATTTCAAATGTCGATGAAATCGCAAAGCGCGTTTTCTACAAGTCGATAGACATACTCGGCGGAATAAAGAATTTGATGGAATACGGAAAGCTCACGTGGCTTCCAAGCTTGGCGGAGGCATCCTACGTCGTGACTCTCAAAAACGAAGGCTCGATGACGAACAAAGAAATTGCCCAGAAACTCGGGATTTCGGAGCAAACCGTTGAAAGCATACTTCGCGCGAAAGAAGCGTCTCCGGATGAGCTCACCAACATCGACACGCACAAGGCCGGCTCGCTGGCAAAGGCAGCGTACAGGAGTGTCAGAACGGAGAAGTCGGTGGAGCTCGATGAAGAGACCGCAGACGTTCTGAACGTCCTGTGGGCATTCAACGTCCTTCGTTCGTTGAAAGGCGCTAGCTTCCCATTGAACAGAGACAAGGCCAATGAAATCCTCCGCGGACTGATGGTGAAGGGGCGGCCAATTGAAGAAGTCATCGATGCCGTGGAGTTTCCAGTGAGGACGCCAGCGGAGCTCATAAAGAGGATCAAGAATGCGTTGCAGACCAGTACGATGTAGTGATTTTTTATTTATATTTTCCCGACAAATAAATTCGGTGATCGGATGATAATAGAAAAAATGATCGTGAAAACAAAGCCCGGCATAGACATCGTTAACATCACAGATGAGCTCCGGAAAATCGTCACGAAGTACGACATAAAGAACGGCATTATGAACGTTTTCGTCATGGGAACGACAGCCGCCATAATAGTCAACGAAGATGAAATCCACCTCAGGGAGGACTTCAAGAAGCTTTTCGAAGACCTCATACCGAAGGACCGCCTCTACTTCCACCCCGAGAACGCGTATTCGCACTTGCGCTCGCTGCTGCTTAGCCCGGAAAAAACGATCCCAATAAGGGATGGAAAGCTGTCTCTCGGCCAGTGGCAGAGCGTGATGCTTATAGAGTTTGGGAAGAGAAAGCGGGAACGTGAGGTCATAGTCACCGTCTTGGGCGTGTGATCCGCGTTCTACTTTTTCAGTTTCACGTTGAACTCCTTACTTGCGTTTTTGACTTCCAGTGTCTGCGTCGGGAATGCGAATTCGAGCCCGGCCTTGTTGCAGGCGTTGTAAACTTTCTCGTTGACTTCACACGTCGTCGTCCAAACGTCTTCTATGGACTTCACGGATGCAACGAGCAATAGGTCCACGGAGTAATCGCCGAGATTCGTGAGGTAGACAACAGGCTCTCCAACAATCGTCTTTATCTTTTTCACGGTTTTTATTATCACTTTCTTTGCCTTTTCAACGTCCGTTCCGTAAACGAATGACAGTTTCACTTTCACCTTTTTCTCAATCTCGGGAAGATGCCTGTCCTCGATCGGGTTGTTGACAACGCTTGAATTGGGAACCGTGACGAGCGTGTTGTCCCACGTCCTTATGCGCGTGCTCAACGTGCGTATCTCCTCGACAACGCCGGAAATTCCGTTGAAATTCACGTAATCGCCAACCCGGACCCTATGGTCGAAGTATATGATGAGACCTGAAAAGAAGTTCGATATCGTCGCCTGCGCTGCGAATGCGACTCCCGCACCGACGAGCCCCATGGACGTGAGCAAAGGACCAACGCGAACTCCCCACGCCCAAAACACGAGGAAGAATGCGATGGAGAATATTATTATGTCTGTGACGTTTTTCATGGCATTCGACACGTTCTTTGACATCTTTATGAGACCCTTTCTCGCCCCCTGGGAAACGGTGAAATCTATCATGACGTCGGCAACCTTCTTCGCCGCGTATGAAAAGAGAAGTATGATGACCGTGTACACAGAACCGCGAACGTATATGTCGGATTCCTTTGGAATGACATCGCGCAGGACGAGGTAGAACCCCGCAAGAATCACGGACCAGAATATCGCCATCTTCGTGGCGCGCTTCATCTTCAAGAGTTTCTCATCCGAGACCTCTCTCATGAAGCGCTCCAAAGCTATCCTGTCGAGGAACGACAGGAGCTTTGCGACCGCTATCGTTATGAAAAGCAGTATGAATATGCGCGTAGTTTCCATTAAATAAATTTCTGAACTCATAATTTTATTTGAATGAAAAAGTTAAAAAGTGATTTCATGAAGGTGTACGTTGAAACTTACGGGTGTGCGGCCAACAGAAACGACAGTGAAATAATGAAAGGAATACTTCGGGAGCGCGGGTACGAAATCGTCGACAGCGAGGATGCGGACGCGATAATAATAAACACGTGCATAGTCAAGCACACCACGGAGGAGAAGATAAAGTACAGGATAAATGAGCTCAAGAAAAAGTACCCGAAAAAGAAAATCGTGCTGGCAGGATGCATGGTCACGGGTGAGCCGGAAATAGCGAAGTCGTTCTCGCTTCCAATGGTCGGGCCAAGGTCACTGTCGAAAATCGCCGATGTCGTTTCAGGCCGCATAAAT
>WALA01000047.1 GCA_015523085.1 Candidatus Aenigmatarchaeota archaeon | reverse complement strand
TTTTATGCTAAAAGAAAGAGTTTTACTGTACTGTTTCTGATTCACCTATCATCTCTTACACCTTTTAATAATTTGCTTCTGAAATATATAAAGTTAATGGTGGTTTGAATGGAGAGATTTGACTTTAAAGAGCGTCTTGAATCCGTGAACGCATTGAGAAAGCTTGGAATCAACCCATACCCGCACAAGTTCAACGTGACGGACGAAATTCCAAAAATTGTCTTGCGGAACAAAAAGGAAATCGTTGACAAGGAGGTTTCAACAGCCGGGCGGGTAATGGCAATACGCGGCCACGGAAAGATGTCATTCATAGACATTTTCGACGGAGAAAAAATTCAGTGCTGCTTCAGGGTGAACGACCTCGGCGACAAGTACGAGATATTCAAGAAGTACGTAACGCGCGGCGATTTTGTCGGCGTGAAAGGGGAGCTCTTCTTCACCAAGGCGGGGGAGCTCACTATCATGGTAAAGGACTTTGAAATACTGAGCAAGGCACTTTACAACCTTCCATCAACGTGGTTCGGCCTCAAAGACGTCGATGTCCGGTACAGATTGCGAAATCTCGACATGATACTCAACGACGACGTGAGAAAGACGTTCGTTCTTCGCGGAAGGATAATCGCTGAAATACGTAACTACCTGAATTCAATTGGATTCGTGGAGATAGAAACGCCGATACTCCAGCCCGTTTACGGCGGCGCGAACGCAAAACCATTCAAGACGCACGTCAACGACCTCAACGAGGACTGGTACTTGAGCATATCACCGGAGCTCTACTTGAAGCGACTCATAATGGGCGGCATAAGCAAGGTGTACTCAATAACAAAGAACTTCCGAAACGAGAGCATAGACACAAGGCACAATCCCGAGTTCACGTCGATTGAGCTATACCAGGCGTACGCCGACTACAACGACATGATGGACATTACGGAAAAGCTCATAAGCGAAGTCGCAAAAAAGGTCTTCGGGACGACGAAATTCAGATACGGCGAGCACGAGATAGACCTTTCAACGCCATGGAAAAGGGTGACGATGTTCGACGCGCTCAAAGAAAAGGGGTACGACGTTGAAAAGATGAGCGACGAAGAGATACAATCGTTGCTCGAAAAAGAAATACCCGGTGGCTATAACCGCGGACTTGCCATAGCGAAACTGTTCGAGCAGTTTTGCGAAAGCGATTTGATTCAGCCGACATTCGTGACAGACCACCCCAAGGAGACATCGCCGCTGTGCAAAATACACAGGAAAGACCCGCGCCTCATAGAGAGATTCGAGCTCTACATCGCCGGAATGGAGCTCGCAAACGCGTACACGGAGCTCAACGACCCAGTGGAGCAGGACGAGAAATTCAGGGAGGAGACGAAGAGGCGCGTTCTCGGCGACGAAGAGGCGCAGCAGTACGACAAGGACTTCATAGAAGCGATGCGATACGGAATGCCACCGACGGGTGGCCTTGGCATAGGCATAGACCGGCTCGTGATGATACTGACTGGAAAGACAAGCATCAAGGAAGTCATACCGTTCCCAATGACGAAGAAGAAAGAGTAGTTTGGTTTTTATACTTTTATTTGGATTATTTTTTAAGAGCGTTCAGAACAGCCCCGTGGTGTAGTGGCCAAGCATTTGGGCCTTTGGAGCCCGAGACCGCGGTTCGAATCCGCGCGGGGCTATCGTGATGGCATGATAAGCGTTCTGAGATTGAATCACAGAATCGGGCGCGACGACAGGATGTCGACTCACTGCGGCCTTGTGTCAAGAGCTTTTGGTGCGGACGAAATAATTTTCACGGGGGACGAAGACCGCGGACTCATAGAGAGCATAAAGAATGTCGTTCAACGCTGGGGAGGAATCTTTCAAGCAAGGCACGAGAGCTCACATACCAAGGTCATGAAGGATTACAAACGCCGCGGATTCAAAGTTGTCCATCTCACAATGTACGGAATGCCGATTCAGGAAAAGATAGACGAAATCAAGAAATCAGATGACTTGCTCATAGTCATAGGAGGTGAAAAAGTTCCGCCAGAAGTGTACCAGCTCGCCGATTTCAACATATCCGTGACGACGCAACCGCACAGCGAAGTCGCAGCGCTCGCCATAACGCTCGACAGGATTTTCGGCGGAAAGGAGCTCTCCAAAGAATTTGACGGCGAGATGAGAGTCGTGCCGCAGGAAAAGGGGAAAAAGGTGGTTCGGCGCGGTGAAAATTAAAAGAACGTCATTCATTTCAAATATTCCTTCTTGATCAAATCGTTTATGTCGTCAACGACCTTCTTTGCATCGACGCCGAGCTCATGTGCCTGATCTCCAATTGTCATGTAATCCTTTCCCCATGAATCGAATCCGTATTTGTCAAAGACGAAACGTGCCTTTCTGTACTTTTTCAAAACCGTGTATATCTTCCAACTTTCGTCGATTTCGTCGACTTCGTCGTACTTTGGATCGTTGAATATGATTATGTTTTTTACCATAGAGTTCTTGTTCTTCAAGAGAACGATTCGTGACGGTCTGTGCTCGGAAATTATTTCGTAGCTCGGAAGCTTCTTTGCGAGCTCATTTGCGAACCTAACGACTTCGTCATGCGTTGGCATGTTCTCAATGGACAATCTCTTCCGCGAATACCCAACGAACATGTAGGCCTTGACCTCTATGAAATCGCTCTGCGTCCTTTCAAGGAGTGGCGCAATGTCATCTGCATTGTCGTTGATGCCCTTTATCATCGTGAAGCGTATGACGCTTCTCGTCCCGAGGTTTTTTATCATTCCCAGCGTCTTGTTGAGTCGCTCCCACCCATCTTCGTAAACGGGATGCGCAATTTCCTTGTAAAGTTTCTCGTTCCCGGCGTTAACGGAGACGTACAATTGGACGGGCAGTGCGTCTTTCTCTTTCATCTTTTTTATCATGTCCGGCTCTTCACCATTCGTCACGACGAACACCGAGCGCACTTCGCGATTGCTCTTGAGCTCTCTAACTAGCTCATCGAGCTTCGGGTACAATGTTGGCTCTCCCGCAAGGCTTATGGCCCAGTGGCTTGGAAAGAGCTCGTAAGCGTCGTGAAACTTCTCCTTGTCCACACCTTCAAATCCTTTGAATCCGGAAAGTAATCGGCGCCTTTCCTTGACAAGGCCGTTTATAATTTCCTCGGGTTCCATTAGAACTCCGTGGTTTTTGAAATCCATGAACTCCATGGGACGCCAGCAGTAAATGCAGTTGTGCTCGCACCACAGTGGCGTCGGGGCGATTTCGGCGCACCTGTTCGTGTCTATGCCGTAAAATTTCCTCTTGTAGCACGCACCCTCATTGCGCAGGTGCTTTTTGGTCCAAGTGCATATCTCGACAGCCGAATGACCGCTAATTCCGTAATGCATGTTCAGGAGCTTCTTCCTTATGTCATCAGGTATTGAAATCATGAAATAAAGTGCTCGCAAACGCTTAAATGCTTGATTATTTATTTTTTTGCGGACAACGTTAATTCATGAACATGAAGGAGCTCGGTGAGTCTGTCGGCGTCAATGTGCCGAAGTCGTATCAAATCATCGGAGACATCATTCTAATCAAGCTTTTAGAGAGCGCGCACAGAAAAAGGTTGGAGGAGCTCTCGAAAAAAATAATGGGCGCGCTTCCGAGGATAAAGACCGTCTGCTTCGTCCGGGGCGTTGAGGGCGAGCTCCGAACGCCTAAAATAATAGCGTCTTTTGGAGACGGAACGGAAACAGTCCACAGGGAGCACGGCATACTTTACAAGCTCGATGTGGCAAGGGTCATGTTCTCAAAGGGAAACCTCAACGAGAGAAAGAGGATAATCTCCCAGGTGAAGGA